>JBOHVR010000127.1:0-9824 GCA_050735755.1 Binatia bacterium | reverse complement strand
GCGCCACCGCGTTCACCCGCACAGCGGGAGCCAGAGCAACCGCCAGCGCGCGCGTCATGTGGATCACGGCCGCTTTGGCCGATCCGTAGGCAAGCGACGACATGGTATTGGGAGCGAGAATCCCGGCGATCGATGCCACGTTGATGATTATTCCCTGCGTTTTGGCGAGCAGTGGCGCGGCAGCCCGCGCACAGCGAAACGCGCCTTTCAGATTAACATCGAGAATCTCGTCCCAGATCGCGTCGGTCAGCGCTTCAAGGTTAGAAAGCGGAATCCAGCGGGTCGTCCCCGCGTTGTTCACCAGCACATCGAGGCGACCGAAATGCTTGTGGACCTGCTGCACCATAGCGCGAACCTCTCCGTCACTCTTGACGTCCGCCGCAATGCACAGCGCTTCCACGCCGGTCCGTTGCATTGCCCCAGCAACTTCTTCCGCGCTTGATTTGGCCGTACGGTAATTGATCGCTACGCCGGACACCCCTGACTTCGCCAGGCGCTCAACGGTTGCTTTGCCAATGCCTGTCGCCGCACCGGTCACCAACGCGACTCTGCCATTGAGTTCTATGGCTGTACCTCCTCCGGCTTTTCGGTTTTTACTTTTTTACTTTTCCTAAGCTTCTTCGTCGCGGCCTCGTCAATCACCCATTCCTCCGGGAGACGAACCAGGCTGTCGGGATCGCCGGCGAAGCGGACGACAACGCCATATTGCTCCGCCGCAGCCTCTGGCGTCACGTAACCCGCGATCACGTCTTGGCGTACTCGTTCCTGATCGCGCGCCAAGGGATCACCGTAGCCGCCACCGCCGGGCAGATTCAGGTGGACCACGTCATCGGATCGAAGGTCGATAACGGTTTTCGGATTAGGCCGCTCACCGCGCTGCAAATAGAGATCCCCTGCGATCCCTTCGCGGCCTTGCAGGAGTCCCGGGGCGGCATATCTGCAGCGGTCGACGATCGAGCTCACGCTCCAGCGTCCGGCGCCACGGCGGGCAAACTCGGTGAGCTGTCCCAAGCCTCCGCGACACATCCCAGCGCCTCCGGAATCCGGACGCAGCTCCCGCCGCCTGAGCACAATCGGCGAAAGGTTCTCGATAACCTCCGCCGGCACACCCGCCACACCGCTGGGGAAACCCACGGCGCTTAGTCCATCTTTCGCCGGACGCGCGCCGGTGCCACCGACCTGGAACACCGTAAGATTGAACGGTGGATTCTGCCCGCGCCACACCGTAAGCCATATGGGATCCGCTCCCGGCGCCAGCAAACGGCCGGGAAGCGCGCCGGCCAGCGCGCTGAAGATAGCGCTTGGCACAAAGTGGCCGACCGCCTGACGGCTGGCGACCGGAGCAGGATCTAAAGCATTCAAGATGCTTCCGGGAGGCGCCGTGACATGAACGGGACGAAAGCTTCCTTCGTTGTGCGGCACATCCGGATAGATCGCCGCTTTCGCGGCAAAGCTGGCGTAGGCGTGCGTATAGTTCAACACGACGTTGATCCCGCGGGTGCTTTGCGGGGAAGAGCCGGCAAAGTCGATGGAGATCTCATCGCCCGCGATGCGCACGCAGCAGCGAATCACAATGGGCTCCTCGAAGCCGTCGCTCCATGTTTCGCTGCGCCACTCCCCTGCTGGCAAAGCGCGAATCTGCGCCCGCACGGCGGCCTCCGAGCGGCTGATGATCTCTTCCGCCACCGGATCGATCCTCTCCAAACCGAACTCCTCCATCATTTCCAGCAACGCTCGACCGCCGGTGTCGTTGCTCGCCATCTGGGCATAAAAATCGCCGATCACCTCATCCGGTTGGCGCACGTTGGCGCGCACGATTTGAAGCAGCGCTTCGTTCCGTATACCGCGATCGAGCAATTTCATGACGGGAATGCGCAAACCTTCTTCATAGACTTCGCGCGCTTCAGCCGAAAGGATCCGGCCTCCGATATCGGCGCTATGGCAGGTGTTAGCAAATAACGCAACAGCGCGATCGTTTCTGAAAATCGGAGTGGTGATGGTAATGTCATTGATCTGTCCGGCGGTCATCCACGGATCATTAGTGATGAGGACGTCGCCGGGACCGAGCTTCGCAACCGGATAGGCGGCGAGAAAATGATGCATCGAAGTCGCCATCGCGTTGATGTGGCCGGGTGTTCCCGTGATGGACTGGGCGATCATGCGGCCTTGCGTATCGAACAAACCGCAGGCGAGGTCCTGGCTCTCCCGCACGATTGTGCTGAACGCCGTGCGCATGAGCGTATCTTGCTGCTCATTGGCGACGGAGAGCAACCGGTTCCAAATCACCTCCAAGGTTACTGCGTCGATACGGTGCTCATTCATGGTCGAGTTCCACAATGACGTTCAAGCGCTCGTCCACCCGCCCCCGACCGCGCGCCCCGACAATAAGCGTGGATTCGCGCTCTTCAACGATTGCCGGACCAGCGAGAGTATCGCCTTGCTTCAAGGCGTAGCGATTGTAAACCGGGGTTTCTACATAGCCGCCATATTCGGGAAAGTAGGCCTGGCGTGTTCCTTTGACGGCGGCACCGCATGGAGCGGACTGGCCCAGGCCGAAGCTCGTTTCCGGCTGCGGTCCGGTCACAATCAAACGCCAGTGAATCACCTCCGCGGGAACATCCGGAACCGACCGCCCGTAAAGCGTGCGATACGCATTTTCAAAAGCGGCAGTCACGGCAGGCAGATGCTCCGCTCCCAGCATGCCCTTAGGCAACGGCACGGAGACCTCATGGCCCTGACCTGCGTACCGCATGTCGGCGCTCCGCTGGTAGGAGATTTCGTGTGGCGCGAGCCCTGAGTTCTCCAAGATTGTGCGTCCTTCCGCGGCCATCTCCTCTAGCAGTGAATTGGCCCATTTCCAGTTCAGTACGTCAAGCCGGCTGTACGCGCTGCGCACAAAATCGAACGCGAGAGGCGCAACCAGAAGCCCGAACGTGGAGCCGACGCCGGCGCCAAAGGGAGAAATCAGGCCGGGCAAGTGCAAGATCTCCGCTACGCGGTAGCCGTGAACCGGCCCCGCGCCGCCAAAAGCATAGACCGGCATGCGGCGCGGGTTCTTGCCGCGCTCGCTCAAATGCGCGCGCGCGGCGTTAGCCATGCTTTCGTTGACAATTTGATGGATCCCCCACGCTGTTTTTTCGATGGTGAGACTGAGGCGCCGGGCCGGCTCTGACAAAACGCGCCGCGCCGCCTCAACGTCCAGCCGCATTTCCCCTCCCAGGAAATAGTCCGGATCGAGATAGCCAAGAACGAGGTCGGCATCCGTCACGGTCGGCTCTCTGCCACCCCGACTATAGCAGGCAGGGCCCGGCTCCGCTCCCGCGCTCTCAGGACCGACTTTAAGCAACCCCAGCGTGTCCACGCGTGCGACGCTTCCTCCTCCCGCGCCGATCTCAACCATATCAATCACCGGAACTCTGATGGGCAGACCGCTGCCGCGTCGGAAACGATACCTCCGATCCACCTCGAACTCGCGCGCTTTTAAGGGACGGCCCTTCTCGACCACGCACAACTTTGCCGTCGTCCCGCCCATATCGAAAGAAAGCAAATCGGGGTAGCCGGCTAAGGAACCCATATGCGCGGCGATCAGCGCGCCGGCGGCGGGGCCGGACTCGAGCAGGCGCACAGGAAAGCGGCTTGCGGTCTCCACGGTAGCAATGCCGCCGCTCGAGAGCATGACGAAGAAGCTGCCGTCAAAACCGCTGCGGTCGAGACGTTTCTCGAGCTGCTTCAGATATTCGGAAATGCGTTCCTGGACGTAAACATTAGCAACCGTCGTGCTGGCGCGTTGATACTCGCCGATCTGCGGCACGACCTCAGAGCCGAGCGAGACGCGAATCTCCGGCGCGATCTCAGCGATAATCGCGCCGGTGCGTTGTTCATGAAGCGGATTACGAAAGCTATTCAAATAACTGACCGCGATAGCGCGGATTCTCTTGGCGCGCAGCTCCGACGTCAAGCGCCGCACGTACGCTTCTTCGAGCGGACGCAGGACGCTTCCATCCGCAGCTATGCGCTCGGGGATATCGAAACGCAGGTAGCGCGGGACCAGCGGCTGCGGAAGCTCCAAGTTGAGATCGTACAGCTCGTAACGGTGCTCCCGGCCGATCTCCAGCGCGTCACGGAACCCCGCAGTCGCCAATAAGGCCGTCGGCGCGCCGCGGCGCTCGATCAGAGCATTCGTCACTAAAGTCGTGCCGTGGATCAACGTGCCGCGCCCGCCTTTGCCGGCCTTACCCTTGTCGAGCGCTGCGCGCAACGCTGCCTCCACCGCCAAGCTCGGGTCCCCCGCGGTGGTCAGTGTCTTTCCAATGAAGGTCGAGCCATCGTCGCTGACCAGCAGCAAATCCGTAAAAGTTCCACCGATGTCAACGCCAACGCGATACATAAATTGTCCGTTGTCAGCAAACAACTGCTCTTTCCAATATCTTACGGGAAATAATTTTCGATTTTGACTGACGACTGTTGCCGGCAACTGATAGCTTTTACTGCGCAAACAGATCCAAAAGCCTTTGGGTTTGGTCCAATGTCGCGGGCCGCAAGAGCGGCATCTTGACGCCGGCGTCGCGGTATTGCTGGACGCGCCGCTTGACTTCTTCAGGCGTCCCGCTCGCGGTCATGCCCTCGACATAGGAATCGGGAACGGCCTTGATCAATGCTTCCATCCCCCCTTCAGCGTGGGCCCTCTCGAACCACGGGAGGTCTTCCTTTTTGATGTAAGGTTCGCCGACGCGCAATTTGGGGCCCGCGATAAACGGTATCTGAATGGGATCAAACTTGGTGGCAACTTCCCACCGCACGACATCGAGCGCCTTTTTGTGATCGTCTTCGACGGAACAGTTGATGATCTGCGCGACCTCGAAATGGCTCAAGTCTTTGCCGGTTTCCGCGGCGGCTTCGCGAATAATTTTTAACGCATTGACGGTATACTCCGGGGAGCAAACCGCGTTCAAAACCACGCCGTCCGCGATCTGCCCCGCCAGGCGCAACCCCGTTTTGCTGGTCGCCGGAAGGTAAATCGGGATTTTGGGTCGCCTTGGTTTCCAACCCAGACCGATGTTTTCGAGCTTTACGAATCGGCCGTGATAGGAAATCTTTTCGCCGGTGAGGAGCAGCCGCAGCACTTCGACATATTCTTTTAATGTCGCCGCCGGCTCCGTGAATTCGACTCCGTGAATGCGAGCGTGGCTGCGCGTGCAGGCGCCGGGCGCGAGCGTCATGCGCCCATTCGTTAGCTCATCCAAGGTAGCCAGCGTTTGCGCCATGACGACGGGGCTACGCAACCGTACGATCTGCGTCGAACCTAAGACGAGCTTCTGGGCAGCGAGACCAATGGCAGCCAGCGCAGTCACCGAGTCGCGCATCAGCTCAATAGTCTCGGAAAAAAACGCCATTTCATAGCCCCGCTCTTCCGCCTGCCGCATTAGGCGGGCGATCTCCCTGACGTCGGTAAACTTACCATAACCTAAAGCAAAACCTATTCTGGCCACGGATTTCTCCTCACGGGTTTACCGAGTTAGCTACGCCCAAAAGAAACTCCTGTCAAATCCTAGCGTTTCGGCTTCCCTCTCTGCGGTTGAGCGCTGGCCTAAATTGCGCGAGTAGGGTACCCTTGACTAACCTCCAGATTGTAATTCTGATTTCTGTAACAAGCACGGACGGAATCGTAAAACATGGCTGGTTATACCGCTAAGCGAACCAAAATTGTATGCACGATTGGGCCGGCGAGCCAATCCGAGAAGGTCATCAGACGACTGATCCGCGCCGGGATGGATGTGGCCCGTCTGAATTTTAGCCACGGCGATTATGAATCTCACCGGCGCGTGATCAAAACCATCCGCTACGCGGCTCAGCGGCTCGACAAACCCGTTGCCATCCTCCAAGACTTACCGGGACCCAAGCTTCGCATCGGTCCGGTCAAAGGAGACCGGGTCAGGCTGCGCGCGGGAGGACTGCTGGTCCTGACGACGCGCAAGCTCATCGGCAATGACCAAACAGTCTTCGTCGAATACAAAAGATTTCCTCGCTTTGTCAGGAAAGGGGACATCATTCTCCTGGGCGATGGCGAGATCGAGCTCCAGGCCTTGCGCGTGAGCGGGACCGAAGTCTCCTGCAAAGTCATTGTGGGCGGCGTCCTCGGCTCGCGTAAAGGGCTGCACCTGCCGCATGGCAGTCTTGATCTCCCCTCGTTGACTGAGCAGGACAAAGGCGCGCTGGCATTCGGGCTGGACAACGGCGTGGACTTGGTAGCGATCTCATTCGTGCGCAACCGTGAGGATATCGTCAACGCGCGCGCTCAGATGCGGCGGCTCGGAACTGAGGTGCCCATCATCGCCAAGATCGAAAAGCACGAGGCTCTAGAGCACATGGAGGCCATTCTGGACGCTGTGGACGGCGTCATGGTCGCTCGCGGAGATCTGGGTCTGGAAATTCCCCCGGAGAGGATCCCCGCGCTCCAAAAGATGATGATCCGTATGGCCAACAGCTTGGGAAAGCCCGTTATCACCGCGACGCAAATGCTGCGCTCGATGGTGCAAAGCCCGCGGCCTACGCGCGCCGAAGTGGCGGATGTCGCCAATGCGATTCTTGACGGCACCGACGCGCTCATGCTGTCGGAGGAATCGGCCGTGGGAAGTTATCCCAGCCGCGCCGTGGAAACAATGGCGAAGGTGGCCGTGGAAACGGAGAGATCACTCGAACCCAGATACGAAATGGATGGGATCGAAAGAAGCATTCCTGCCGCGATCAGCCACGCTGCCGCCGCCCTGGCCCGTGACCTCCAAGTTAAGGCATTTCTTATTCCGACCAGCTCGGGTAGCACAGCGCGCCTGATTGCGCGCCACAGGCCGTTGCAACCGATCCTCGCATTGAGCCCGGACCCGAAGACAGTAAAAAGCCTCTGCCTCGTATGGGGCGTCTATCCTTTCCGCGTGCGCGCCTACCAAACGGTTGACACCATGATCCAACTGGCTCAGAACAAAGCGCTGGAGCTGGGCATGGTTAAGCGAGGCGACCTTGTCGGGATCACGGCGGGGCTTCCCCTCCACCAAGCAGGAACCACAAACATGATCACGGTCAAGACGGTGGATTAAATCCTGACCGATCGGTGCCGGCGCGGAAATGGACGTAGCTTCAAAGGCCTCGGCAGGCAAAGGCCGCTTCGCGTGCCTTGTCTGATAATTGCGATGTAGCGGGTGACCGAGGCTAGGTAACCGGCTTCCTTCAAGATAGCCAACGCTTGCTTCCTGCGAACAAGAAAATCGCCACTGCCTTGAACGAGGATGCCTTCAACAACCTTGTCGCGGCGTCTGTTAAACAAATTCAGGACCAAGCTCATGTTAGCGTATCAAGACCAGCGCCCAAACGAACCCCGCCAAAACGATGGCGAGGAAGACGGCGGCGGAACCTAGGTCTTTGGCTCGCCCGGAGAGCTCGTTTCGTTCCAAGCCTACGCGATCTACGACGGTCTCGATCGCTGAATTGATGATCTCGACAACCAATACCAAAAGCCAGCTCCCGATCAGAAGCGCGCGCTCGACTCCGCTGTCTCCGAACCAAAGACCCGCCGGTATGATAAGGAGCAGGACTAAAACTTCCTGCCGGACGGCGCGGTGGTGCCGCAACGCGGCGCGCAGCCCCGCCACCGAACATCTCGTGGCATAAGCCAACGGTTTCCAAACATCCAAAAACCGGCGCAGCATTTTTTCTGATCCAGATTGTTTTGGCCTTTGCGGCACTTCCCGGTTACAGCGTTTTAGTTCATTTATTCGACCGGCCGTAAGCGCTTCATGATGCCAAACCGTTTTCTCAAATGCCAAACCCCAGTTCTGGAGCAGGAGGCAAGAAGACGGAGCTTTTCTCTCGTTCCTCCCCTTTGCTCCTGGGATCGAGAACTGTCAATTTTTGCCATTTTGTCATGATTCGGACCTCGACGCTTCAATTTGAAGTTCGGCCTTCTCACTCGAGTTCGAAGCCGCTTCTCCCCTTGCGGTCACAGCTTGGAACATTCTGTCCAACCGCATCCGGTTCCGAATCCAACGGCGTGAAACCGACTTCGATGGCGCGGGAGTTGCTCTATAGTGGTTCACGAGCCGGCTACTCAGCAGTTCGAAGTCGGCTACAAGAAAGGGACCATTTTGTGAAAAGCGAAGTTACCATCGGTGCAGCGAAGCTTGAAGAGACCGCACTCAACCAACCGGGTTTCTGGGACGCAAGAGCCGACCGGCAATTGCCAGTCAAATTAGATCGCCCTCCGCGAAGGCGATTCTATGTTCCGGTCAAGGCGAAGTTCGCCATCTCCACTGCCGTGGCTATTCTATGGTTTGGCCTGTCTCTATTTCTGGCCAAACCCTGGTTTTTGGAACTTTCGGCAGCCATCGGGCCAATGCCGGCTTTTATCGTTATTCTCTTCATTGCATTAATCCCCGGTTTTCTGAATGCCCACATCATCATGAGCGTCATGCTCGATTCACCTCCGCCATTGAACCTGGACATCGCTTATCCCCCAGTAACTCTCCTTATAGCAGCCTATAATGAGGCCGATAATATTTCCGATACTTTTCGCGCCGTTAAATCGCAAGATTATCCGGGTGAGGTCGAGATTATTGTAGTCGACGACGGCTCTACCGATAAAACCGTTGAGGTTTTGCGTTCGCTGAATTTGCCCAACCTAAGAGTGGTCGAAGCGGCCCACGGCGGAAAGGCAAATGCTTTGAATGAAGGGCTCAAGCACGTCAGCAACGAAATCTTGGTTACGATCGACGCCGATACGTTTCTTCATACGCAGGCGCTAAGGCGCATCGTCGCGCGACTAATCGGAGACCCGGCACACACGGCAGCAGTCGCGGGTTGTGTTTTGGTCAAGAACTCGCGCGAAACTTTCATGACGCGCCTCCAGGAATGGGATTATTTCACCGGGATCGCTTCGGCGAAACGACAGCAATCGCTCTACCAGGGGACTCTGGTAGCGCAAGGCGCCTTCAGCGCTTTTCGCACAAGCACCGTGCGCAGCCTCAAAGGATGGCCCTCTGTGATCGGTGAAGACATCGTGTTCACCTGGGCACTGCTGAAAGAAGGCTGGCGCGTAAGCTTTGAGCCCACGGCCATCGGGTTTACCCGCGCGCCCATAGGATTTCACGGCTTTTTTCGCCAGCGCCGAAGATGGGCGAGAGGAATGATCGAAGGACTGAAGCAGTACGGTTACATAATTTGGCGCAGGGCTCCGATGCCGGGATTTTTTGTCGGAGTCGACTTCCTCATCCCCCTAATCGACTTCTTCTACGCCTTTGTCTTTCTGCCCGGCATCGTCCTGGCGTTGACGGGCCGATACTACATCGTGGGTCCGTTGACCCTGCTTCTCATTCCTATGGCATTTCTCATCGTCCTCGTGATGTACCGGAAACAAAAGCAGGTGTTCAACGCCCTGGGTCTCAAGGTGCGAAGCAATCCCTTGGGGTTTCTCGTCTACCTGTTGGTTTACCAGGCTATCATGTCACCGATATGCGTCATCGGTTACTTCCAGGAAATCGCGGGCGCAGTCAAAAAATGGTAGCGGCTACGGACGGAAAGTGCTAGCATGCAGCCCAATCAACACGATGGGCTACACGACGCACAGTCGGCTTGCAGAAGCGGCGCAACGGACAACGGTGGGGTGGGCGGTGATAATTCTCCTCTTGTTATCACTCTCTCAAGCGGCTGCGTCCGAGAGTAGCGAAAAACTCAAGCAAGCCATCGCCGATACCACCGATCCAATCGAAGTCGCCCGGCTTCGTAAACAGCTGGGAGACCAACTCGTAGCTCAAGACGATTTGCAAACAGCCGCCGAC
>JBOHVR010000126.1:0-3637 GCA_050735755.1 Binatia bacterium | reverse complement strand
GTTTCAGTAAGACCTACCAGCTAAACCTGCCAGCCTTTGACCGAGATGTCGATGCCGTTCCCTTCCGGATCGTGAAGGCGATACTCAGCAAAAGGAATCCGGTCGGGGCGCTTGTCTCCTTTCGGAACACCGGATTTCTCAGCGCGATCTCTCATCTCCTCAATGTCTCTTACGTGAAAGCCGAAATGGTTGAGCCCCGGTTTTTCTTCTCCAGGCCGTTCGAAAAGCAATGCCAGATTGAAATAACTGTCGGAGACAAAGATGGACGAACGATCCGAGGCGGCCACTTGTTTCATTGTGAGAACTTCGCCGTAAAAATCTGCCAAACGCCGGGGATCGGCCGTATAAAGCGCCATGTGGCGTATGGGGAATGGGCTACTCTTGGCCGCCGTTTTGAATTCCCCTTCGTTAATCTCGATGAGATTCCCGTCAGGGTCCGCAAAACGTCCGCGAGAGTTAGAACTATCTTGTAGCTTGTTTCCTAATTGCTTACGCAGGGCGGCGAGATCCTGACCCCAGAAGCTGGCGGCGCGAAGCCCAGGATTTTGACCGTCAGTATTCTGGCGCAAGATGAGATTGAGCCGGCCATCGGAAAGGACAATCTCTCGATCACATTGCGAGACCACGCTCAGCTCGAAAACTTGGCAATAAAAATTGGCCAACCGACTCGGATCCCGGGCAACAATAATCAGTTCACACAGTTTTGCCATTGGATAAGACCTCCCCTTGCGGACTCGCGTGCCTCACCGATCCCCAAGTATAAACCCTGGCTGAGCGTAGCTTAGGGCAACGGCGAGGGTCAAGTACGCTCGTTCTAAGCGCCCTCGGTGACAGCGCTGGGGTTTCAGGAGTAAACAGCCGAGTTTGATTTGACTGTTTCCGATTGATAGAAAACTCCCATTACCCCAGGCAAGTTGTCGTGAGCCATCCACCCTGCACACTAAAAGAGCTTTTACGGGAGCGGACCAGAGTCATTCCCGACAGTCCGTTCCTTCTCCACGAAATCCGCTCCTTTACTTACGCCCAGTTCGCCGTCGAAGTTCATCGGGTAGCCAATGCCTTCCTCCGGCTTGGTGTCAAAAAGGGAGATAAGGTCGCCCTGCTTCTAAAGAATTGCCCGGAATTTCTCTTCGCGGTTTTTGCCGCCGCCGAGATCGGCGCCGTCTTCGTTCCCGTAAACACCTCTTTCACGGCCGAAGAGATTTCTTATCTGCTGCAGCACTCGGAAGCGGGCTCTCTTATAACAACACCGGATTTTCTTCCGGTCGTGCATGAGATCAGGAAAGACTGCTCTCAGTTGAGGCATGTCATCACGCTTCAGGGAACGGGAAGCGCTGATGTCCTTTCCTGGGAAAGTTTTCTCTTTAATGCCTCGCCTGAACCGCCGGAAATACCTCTGCTACCCGATGAACTCGCCTCTATCACTTACACTTCGGGGACGACCGACCGGCCCAAAGGCGTGATGCTTTCCCACTATGCTTACACGTTCGCGCCGGCAAAAAGAGCCGAATCCCTGAGCTGGAATGAGACCGATCGCGCCTACGTTTTGATGCCGTTATTCCACGTTAACGCGCTTTGCCATATGACCATCGCTATGATGTCGGTTGGAGGCAGCGTTGTTTTAAGAGAAAAATTTAGCGCCTCCAGGTTCTGGGACGAAGTCCGCGAGTATGGCGTCACGGTATCCAGCATCATGCGCACGATTCCTAATATCCTGATGAACCTGCCGGAAAAGCCGGACGATGCGGAGAATCCCCTGCGTCAAGTCACGGCGTTGCTGCCGCCCGAGCAGCACGTCCGCTTTGAAGAGCGCTTCGGCGTGACTTCCGTCCCCACCTATAGTTTAACGGAGGATGTTCTAAGCGTTGTCGGGCCCGTCGATAAAGCAAACCGAAAACTGGGAAGCTGCGGGCTTCCGAACGCTCCCGCTGTTCATAAGCTGCGCATCGTGAAAGAAAGCGGTAAAGAGTGCCGGCCGGGAGAGTTGGGCGAAATCACCAAGCAAAGCCCGACGGTCATGAAGGGTTATTTCAAGAATCCGCAAGCGACTTCTGAGGCTTTGCGAGACGGATGGCTGTACACCGGAGACATTGGCTACGTCGACGAGGACGGTTTTTTGTATTTTGTTGATCGCAAAAAGGACATGATCAAACGCGCGGACGAAAACATCTCCGCTGAAGAAGTCGAGCGCGTCCTGAACTCCCACCCGCTGATCGCGGAATCGGCCGTGATCGGGGTGCCCGATCCCATCCGTCAGGAAGAAGTAAAGGCGTGCATTGTCCTCAAACCTCCTGCGCGTCCGCAAGCCGTAAGTCCAGAAGAGATTTGGGAGTACTGCAAGAAGCACCTCGCGCCTTTCAAGATCCCCCGTTATATTGAGTTTCGCACAGAACTTCCGAAGACGCCGACGGAGAAAATTCAAAAGGGCCAACTCAGAGCAGAGGCCCAAAATCCATCGCCCCTGTGCTTTGATCGATCAAAAGGCGAACCCACTAGAGGATAAAGTGGCGAAACTCTCGATCAGCGAACAGATGGCTGAACAAGAAAAACACGACCGCGAACGGAAACAACGTTTCCGGGAAGCGTCCAAAACATTTGCCGGCAAGCTCGCCTCGCGCAAGAGCGTTCAAGAAGTTGCGTTATGCGGTTCCATGGTAACGAAAGATCCCTACCCGAACGACATCGACCTGGCCATCGTGGTTGATTCGCCGGATGAGCTACCGGTCATCGCGCGGGCCGCGCGCCAGATTAGCTCAACGTACCACGGCTGGGAGGTGTTCGTATTCCAGCCCAACCGGAGCTACGCCGGCCGGATCTGCCACCGCAAGCAATGCCCGATAGAACCATGGCGTTGCGAGAATGCTGATTGCGGCAACGTTCCTTACCTGGGCAATCTTCGAGACTTCAGCTTCGACCCCCCGCTCTTTCTTGCTCCGCCTATCGATATCCTTTGGTCCCGTGGACCGAAGAGCATGCTTCTCGAATGGAAGGAGGTGCTCGGGGCCCGATTAAATGAGCAAGAGCAGTACCGACCTGTCACTCTCAAATGCTGGGAGTGCGGCAAACGATTTTTGTTTTCCGTAGGTGATCAGAAACACATCGCCAAAAGAGGCTTTCACGAGCCCAAACGTTGCGAGCTTTGCCGCATTCGGCGGGACTTCGGTGACGAGGCTGCCCAAACCTTGCTGGAGATCGAGGGGGAAGAGGACGGCTGAAGGCCTCGCTTCTTTGATGGCAGAAGCGTAGGTCAGAGATATGTTACAATGACTTCGAAAGTTCGCACGGACTTTCTATCCCATTAGAACGTGAGTTCGAGCGTTTGAAACGAAGAGGAAGTCTGATTACTTCATTCCGCGTGGCGAGTTTTCACTACCTGGAGCTTAAAGAGATTTCGCAGGGGATTCGCTCGCTCGCGTCCAGGATCTCTAAGCCAACGATCCTGTTCTTGTCCGTTACATAGCCTCCCATAAGAGACGCAGGCTGGTTTAGATGTCTGGTTGACAAGGATTTTTTCCTTGCTAAAGTAAGGCCATGTCGAAAGTCACATCCAAGCTTCAAGTAACGATTCCGAAAGATATTGCCGAGGCATACGGTATCCAGCCGGGAAGCGAAATCCACTGGGTGCCGGCAGGCGATA
>JBOHVR010000125.1:0-2627 GCA_050735755.1 Binatia bacterium | reverse complement strand
TTGGTGTTCTTGCTCTTTTTCCCATTCTGAGCCGGGCTCAAGATGCTCCCGACTCTTCGGGTCAGGCGCCCGAAGTAGAGACGCGGAAGGAGCTTGGGTACGGCGTCGGTGCGGTAGTGGCCAGCGTTCTGTATAGCCCGCTAAAGGTGACTTATGCCGGCCTTGGTCTTCTCACCGGGGGCTTAGGCTATGTGCTGAGCGCAGGCAGGACCGACGTAGCCAACAGCATTATTTTTCCGGCTGTAAAGGGCAACTACGTGATCACGCCAAACCACCTGAAGGGCCAAGAGCCTGTGGTTTTCATTGGCCCACCCCCGCCGGATCCTGAATTAGAGCAAGAAGCCACGCTCAACCGCGGACCAACACAGCACTAACCGCCACGGCACACACCGCGCTTCGAGGACCTGATAAAGTCCAGAAGGGCCGCAACGGTAGGCGAGAGTTCGCCTTTCGCTGCGAGTTCCTCGATTGCCAGTGTAAGGTTGCGCCCCTTGCGAAAAAGGATGCGAAACGCTTCCTTGATCGCGCGGATTTGCTTGTCATCGAAGCCGGCCCGCTTAAGACCGACGACGTTCACCGCCCGCACCCGATGCTGCCAGTCCACGACCGCGTACCGCGGCACGTCGCGGCTGGTGCCGCTGAGGCCGCGCATTAGCGACAGCGTGCCGACGCGCACAAACTGATGCACGACGCAATTGCCTGAGATAAAAGCGCGGTCCTCCACCTCCACATGCCCGGCCAAGAGCGCGCCGTTTACCAGCACGACGCGGTCTCCGAGCTTGCAGTTATGTCCCACATGAGAGCTCGCCATGAGAAAGTTGTGGTTGCCGATCACGGTCGCTGATCCCGCGCCGGTTCCGCGATGAACCTGAACATGCTCGCGGATAATGTTGTGACTGCCGATGCGAAGAAAACTTTTCTCTCCTTGATAAGCTAAATCCTGCGGCGCGCCCCCCAAAACCACGCCTGCATGGATCTCGTTCTCCGCGCCGATCTCCGTCCATCCGGTGATATGCGCATGGGTCATAATTCGGGTTCCGGCGCCGACTTTAACCGGCCCGTCGATCACAACGTAAGGGCCGATCTCCGCCTGCGGATGGATTTCGGCGCGTGGATCAATCAAAGCGGTGTTATGAATCCCCATTACCCCGGCCTTTCCCCGCCGTTACCCTTCTTCATCTTCGTCCTCCGGCCGCTTCGCTGCCGACTCGTCTGGAATCCGATACTTTTCACCGGCCCACCTGCCCAGGTCGACAAGCTTGCAACGCTCAGAACAGAAGGGTCGAAAGGGGTTACCTTCCAATGTGACCGTAGCGCGACAGATGGGACACTTGACTACCCTCGTCATAGCCAACCGCTAAAACTTGCGAATCCACTCTTCGGTTGCATACTGGTTTTTCACGAGCCGTTCAACTCGGGCCCGCGAAATAGCCCGGCGCTCGTCGCCGGCGTTCCATTGCCGCCGCAGAGCCTGTTTAATCGTCCCCCCCGGAAGCTTTAGATTAGCGAGAAAATCTTTGTGCGCGCGGTTTTGGCGGTAACGCGGTTGCTTGGCCGGCACGGGAAGATGCTTCTCGATTAAATCGAGGTTCATCTCGAGCAGCAAGACACCGTGAAACAACAAAAATCCCTTTTTCCGCCGCTGCGCATTGCCGCAGAATTTGGCGCCGTTCAGCGTGAGGTCGCTCGTGCCCTGAATTTCCATTGTACCCCGGACAAGGGGTTCCAAGGCGCGGTGGATCTTCGTCATGATGGCCGCATTCGTTTGCGTGACGCCCGAGAAGGCGGCGCCTTCTGCGATCTTCAGAACCAAAGCGTAGTTGAGACATCCGGGGCCCTGCAACACGGTTCCGCCCCCGCTGCAGCGTCTCAGAACGGGAATGCCGTTATCGCACGAACCGTTAACTTCGGACCGGATTCTGCTAGAATAACCCAGGACAATAAAAAGTTCCCGCGGCTCCCAAAACCTGAGAACCTCCGGGCCTTGTGTTTCGACGCACTCATCGAGCAAGGCCTCATCGCAAGCCAAGTTCTCGTTGGGGGTAGGCAAGCTTAAATCCAGATACTCCATGTGCTAGAACTAGAAACAGTTATCATAGATTATGATCCGTGAGGTAAAAAGTGGAAGCTAAAAAGCCCGAGGACACCCTCCAGACTCACGACGCCGGAAACCCTCAGACAATTGACGAGAAGCGGCACAACGGCCCCGATGCCGAGAAGTGGATCGACTCGCTCAAGGGCGTGATGGAATACGCCCTGAAAAACCAGAACTCTGACCAGGCGACTTTTCTTCTCGAGAAGCTCCTGGAAAGCTTGCGTGAAGACGGAATCAAGATACCGGCTACGGTAAATACTCCCTACGTCAACACGATCCCGGCCGAAGAAGAACCCCCGTATCCGGGCAATCGCGAGATTGAACGGCGGATCAAAAGCTACATCCGCTGGAATGCGATGGCCATGGTGGTCAAAGCCAACCGCATTCATCACGGCATCGGCGGCCATATTTCGACTTTTGCTTCTTCCGCGACCCTGTACGAAGTCGGTTTTAATCATTTCTTTCGCGGCGCTGACAGCGACGAATCAGGGGATATCGTTTACTTTCAGGGACATGCTTCACCAGGCAACTA
>JBOHVR010000124.1:0-1614 GCA_050735755.1 Binatia bacterium | reverse complement strand
CAACGCGAAGGATCTCGGTCGAGATTCTTCACTCCGCTACGCTGCGTTCAGAATGACAGGATAAACAATTGGAAAATTTAATTTTTACCAAGCCTTTAGGGAAAGTATTTTAGTTACGGCTTCTTTTCACCTTTCTGGGTTTCGTAGCCTTTCTCTTTCCATTTATCGACCGGACAGAATGTGGCGCTTCTAAATCCCTGTTCTTCGGCGAGCTTCGCAGCCTGCGAGCTCAAATTTCCATTGCCTCAGGTGAAAACAAGGAGCTTATCCTTCGGCATCGTTTTCAGGCGCTCTTCAAGCTCGGCAAACGGAATATTGATCGCATTGGGCAGAGTTTCTCTTTGATACGAAGCCGCGCTGCGCACCTCGATGATCATGACATCGGCTCCCGCCCCGAGCTGGCTCTTCAGCTCATCGGCCGGCTTTTGATTGGCGCCGACAGCCCATTTCGTTTGGGGATCAACGGGGTACCTCCGCTGTTGCTGCGCGAAGGCGAAGGAGCCCCACAGGGATAAAAGGACCAAGACTGAGATTGACAAAATTTTCTTCATGTGACCTCCTTGTCATGCCGGCTACGGCAACACGACGCAGGCGCGGCCGGCCAGCTCCATCCGCTCAATGCTGCGCAGCACCGCGTCGGCTTCCTCGAGTTTGCAGATTCGGGTGACCGTCGGTCGAATGCGTCCTTGCGCGACCAACTGCACGGCTCCTTCCAATTCGTGGCGCGCGCAATACTGGGATCTCGTGACGACGCCCTCTCCCCTGAGTGAGTTGTGTTTTATTGGCAGTGCGGCATCGCCGTCGTACGAGCCAACCAGGACAAGACGCCCTCCCTTGCCCAGGCTCCCAAGGCTCTTTTCTAACGTCTCCGGCAAGCCCGCCATTTCAACGACCACGCCCGCCCCACGCCCGTTCGTTAAACGCTCCGCCTCTTTGTCAAAGCTTCGCTCGCGCGAGTTGATAACCTCGTCGGCGCCAATCTGTTTGGCAAGCGCGAGCTTTTCCGCGCTGATATCTACTGCGATGACTCGCGCGCCAAGAAACTTCGCCATCTGAACCATGTGTATGCCGACGCCACCGCCAGCCCCCACCACCAGCACGGTCTCTCCCGGTTGTAAGTCGGCACGGGCGCGCAGGACATGGACCGGCGTAGCAATCGCGTCGGCCGTCACCGCGGCGTCTATATAACTTATTTCCGGTGGCAAAAGGCACAGGTTTATCGCCGGAAGCTTCACGTACTCGGCGAGTCCTCCATCGTTATACCGTCCGACATGGCCCTTCTGGTTATCACAGAGATCTTCGCGCGCTCGCTTGCACCAGCGGCAGTACCCACAGATTAAATAATAGTACACATTCACGCGGTCACCCGGCTTGAAGCCTTCAACATTGGGACCGGCCTCGGTCACGTCGCCTGCGATTTCATGGCCGATGATGCGCGGGAGCTTGCCGCTTGTGCCGCTGCGGCCGGTCCGATTCCAAACCAAGGTGAGACCCAACCCGCAGGCTCTCACTCTGATCAAAACTTCGCCCGGCCCCGGCTTCGGCGCCGGCACATCTTCGAGCACCAGCGGCCCGCCTGACTCTTTTAGTATCAACGCTTTCATGAGATTGCAT
>JBOHVR010000123.1:0-3622 GCA_050735755.1 Binatia bacterium | reverse complement strand
CTCCTCGAACATGTGCTTCTCGGGATTGTGCTGTCCTCCCGGCGGAAGCTCACAAATGTGTGCATCGGAGACGCGCTGGCCGGCCAAGTTGATATAGATGCCCTTTCCTCCTTTTCGTGGCCATGGGGCCAGTTCTACAGTCCTAAGATCTTCGATAAAGAGTCCTTCGACACTCGGCATCTTTTCGACCTCTTTGACCCAGCGATCGTACAAGGTCTCTTTGCTTCCTTTTAGTTTTGCTTGCTTCACGGGAGCTCCTTTCTATCTCCGTCGCGCGGCCCCGATTGCGAACCCCGCCATGATTATCACCATTTCTCCGAGGCCTCAAACTTGATTAATGATTCAGGCCCCGATGATTTGCAGTCTCTGGAAGTTTTCCACCGTTTAATACGTTTAAATCGTTCAATTAGGCCCCCTGATGCGTGCCCGAAGCGACAACGATGCGGAGTCCCCTATCCAAGGATCCGGTGCCGAAGTACACTTGACGGTCATTCTGATTTCGTCTAAGGGGGAAGATGTGGTATCGAGCGCCGTCGGCCTTTGGGTTGGCCCGAGACCGGGGCAAGCAATAATTGAAAGAAACACCGTGAAGTTCTTTATTAGCTTCATCGTTATCTTTTCACTATTCTTGGCTTCCCTTGCGGCTGCCCAGCCCGCGCCTTCAGTGATCGAAGCAGCGAAGAAAGAAAAGAAACTCGTTTGAAAATGCAAGGATCTTATGAGGCGGCGCTTATACAAATGGGTTAGAGATCCTTTACTTCGGAATGATGCCCCGGTTGCGCTCAACTGTCATTCTAAACGCCCGGATTGAAAACCCCGTTCATGCTTCGAGAGCCTCAGCACGAACGGGGTTGTGGCACTAACAAGATCAAGTACTTAACCGTTCGCCCTGAGCTTCGTCGAAGGGCTCCGATTGAGTTTATTACACATTCCGAGCGGTAGCGAAGAATCTGTCGTTTTTCTACTTGACGATTAGCAACGCATTATCTAAGAGCACATTGGTTTCCATGATTTTAAAAAGACCGCGCTTTCGAGCGAGAAAGGATTGACCCATGATTCGTTGGGCGGGAATGGAAGTCCTCGAGACGCTGGATGAGGTCGTCGACCCTAAACACACGGCGCTGCTGCTGTGGGACTTGACCGATGGCGTCGTAGGAAAAGCCTTCAATTCGAAAAGTCTGGCAACAAACACCCAAAAACTCGTCGCCGCCGCGCGACGACATCATGTCCTTACGCTGCATGCTCGGCAAAACACGACGCGCTGGGAAGATGCGGGACCTGCGATGGTACGAATGCGCATGAAGCAGCTCAGAACCAAAAATCTCAATGCCTACCGCCGCGCCATCGCGGGTGGGCGATGGCTGAAAGGCCTGAAGCCGCAAGAAGGAGAGATCGTTTTTGACAAATCTTTGCCCAATGCGTTTCTCGGAACCACCTTCGAGTGGTGGCTATGGCAGCACTCGATCAAGACAATCGTTCTCGCCGGTGTCTCTGTTGAGACCGGCATCGATGGTACCGCGCGAACCGCCCTCGACCGTGGCTTTTACGCGGTGATCGCCAAGGACTGCGTCGGTTCTCGCTTCGAGGATACCTACAATGCCGCGTTCGCCTCGTTGGAGCGGATCTTCGACGTTTATGGCTCGGCTGAGATTATCGAAACGTGGCAAAGGGGGAAGCGACATGGCCGCAATAACAGTAGACGAAAATGAGCTGACGGAAGTCAAAGATAAAATCTCAACCGCGATTGAGGTTCTTTTGTGGGAGCTTGCCGACATGATGGGTCACGTGAGCGTCAGGACCCCGGATGGGGAACATTTCCTGATGCGGCATTTACGGCCCCCGGAAGACCCCGACATCCCTGAAGACGACGTCGTCGCATTCGATTTAGAAGGGAAGAAAATCTTCGGCAAGCGCTCGGCCGGAGGAAAGGGTTCGGAGATTTACTTCCATACTTATCCTTACAAAAGGTCCAGAGACGTCGGCGCGGTTATTCATTGTCATCCGCCGCTGACGATCGCACTCGCGGCAGTCGGACAAAAGATCATCCCGCTCAATCACCGCCATAAATTCACCGAGGTGCCAATCGTCCCATGGATTTATGGCTCCCTGCCTGATCACGGCGAAATAGCAACCAAAGCCATGGCCGAAAACTGCGCGGTTGTGATCGAAGGGCACGGCGCGGTGGTGACCGGCGAGACGCTCGAGGAAGCGTGCGTCAACATGGTCCACCTCGAACAAGCAGCGAAAATGATTCTCCTGGCCGGACCGCTGGGGAAAGTGAAACCCATTTCTCCTGATGCGGTAAAAACGTTTCGTTCTCTAGTCGAAGTCAGACAGACCGTATCAGGCCGGCCGCTGGCCGAATGGAGATACTGGGAGAGTCAAATCAAAAAAGGTCAACATTGGACTAAAATCTAAACTGAGGGAGATTTTTATGATCACGCGCGAAAACGGTTCTTATGTTAACGTCGACGGCCTCAAGACGTTTTATGTGAAGGTTGGCAATGGTCATCCTTTGATTTTGATCCATGGCGCAGCGCCTGGAGGGGCCGCGCTCGTGAGCTGGAAGCTGAACATCGAACCGCTTGCCGCTGCGGGCTTCACCGTCTATGCCTACGACCAGCCGGGATTTGGTTATACCGACACGCCGGCCGATCATTCCATCGAGCAGCGAGTGGCCCACGCGAAAGCGTTCATCAATGCTCTACATCTGGACCGATTTCACGTGATCGGCAATTCCGTCGGCGGATACGTGGCTGCACGCATCGCATTGGAAGATCCGCGCGCCGCAAGTTTCGTCACGACGAGCACTGGAACTCTCGCGCCGCGAGGTGGCGCGGAATCGCAAGCGCTCGCCAAAAAACACGGGGAGGAGCTGCGAGAATATACCCCGAGTATCGAAAACATGCGCAAGCTCACGATGGGAACGATCTTCCACAGAGAGCTTGTGACGGAAGAGCTGGTGCGAGAGCGCTACGAAATGAGCGCCGGAAAGAACTACGAGGCTCAGTTGAAGCGTCACGAAGCCCCTGCTCCCAGACCAATCCACGAAGATCTACGCAACCTGAAGGTGAAAAGTCTTCTGCTCTGGGGCAATAAGGATCGCGGCGTCTCGGTCGAGCGCGGCCTGCTTCTCTTTCAATTGATCCCGAACGCCGAGTTTCACCTCTTCGACAACTGCGCCCACTGGGTGCAATGGGATCAGACCGAAAGGCTCAACCGGATTGTGAGCGACTTCCTCAAACATTCCTAGTCTAGGGGGCTGCTGAAAAACCCGCCGTTCACCCTTCGACACGCTCAGGGCGAACGGCGACATGAAGATTACAATTCCGTTCGTGCTGAGCTTAGTCGAAGCACGAAGAATCTTTTTTTCAGCAGCCCACTACGCGGAACCACTCGGAGCGGGTCGCGGCAAAGCTCATTTGGCCTTCGGCTCAGTCGCCCAACCGCCAACGGAGACATCAAAGAGATTTCCATCGGGGTCCTGCCCGCGGGTCTCCGCCCACCGTGCCCCTCTGATGGTTGGCGCGCCGTCCGGATGAATTTGCCGGATTCGCTCCGCCACTTCCTCCAGATCCTCAACTTGAAAGCCCATATGATAGAACCCGGGAGGGTGCTGGGG
>JBOHVR010000122.1:0-4635 GCA_050735755.1 Binatia bacterium | reverse complement strand
CATCAGTCGGGTCTATAAAATAAAAGGAAACGGTTGAGCCAACCAGCTTTAAAGGAATTACCTGGTGCTTCTGCACCAGATGGGGTGGAACTAAAGTGAAGACCGCTTCCTGGATGTCAGCCTGCTGGAGGTCTACCTTCTCGATGCTGAAATGCTGGGCTAGGAAGTCGGATATCCGGTCTTCCGAGGTCGATCCTAGACTGACAAGCTCCTGGACCAGATTCGAACTGTTTTTTTTCTGTCGATCGAGGGCCTCGTTGAGCTGTTCGCGTGCGACGATCCCGCCTCGAACTAAGAGCTCGGCAATATGGGGTTCCATGGCTGCGCTGTGCTGGAAAGCCCCTGAATTATCGTAAAAACCCGCGCGGCTGTCAAACCAATGCGGGCCGCGAAGTCCTTCGGATTAGATTTTTTTGTCGAGGGCAGCCTGTGCCGCCGCCAATTTCGCGATGGGAACCCGAAAGGGTGAGCAGCTTACGTAATCGAGCCCAATGTCATGACAGAAAGCCACCGACTTGGGATCGCCACCGTGTTCACCGCAGATACCAATTTCCAGCCCTTTGCGCCCTTTTCGCCCTTTTTGGACTCCGATACGCATCAAGGCGCCGACCCCTTCCTGATCAATGCTAACGAAGGGGTCCTCAGAGAACACGCCCTCGACGACATAGCTGGGTAGGAATTTACCCGCGTCATCCCGCGACAATCCCAGGCAGGTTTGTGTCAAGTCGTTGGTGCCAAAAGAAAAAAACTCCGCTTCCTGGGCAATCTGGTCGGCGACAAGACACGCCCTTGGAAGTTCAATCATGGTGCCAATCATGTAGCGAACTTTGACCCCGTAAGCCTTCATGGTATCTTCCGCAACGCGCTTCACGATGTCGCGTTGCAGACGCAATTCTTCAGGTGAGCCCACCAGTGGAATCATCACCTCAGGAAAGGGGTTTTTCTTGTCACGCTTGAGCTCACAGGCAGCCTGGAAAATGGCTCGGGCCTGCATTTCGGTGATCTCCGGGTGGGAAATTCCGAGGCGGCAACCCCGATGGCCGAGCATGGGATTAAACTCATGCAAGGCCTCGACTTTTTCTTTTAGCGTCTCTTCTGCAACTCCCATGATCATGGCAAGTTCCTGGATTTCCGCTTCCGTCTTCGGTAAAAACTCGTGCAGCGGCGGATCGAGCGTTCGGATAGTCACCGGCAGCGTTCCCATAATCGCTAGAATGGCCTTGAAATCCTGCTTTTGGATGGGCAGCAGCTTGGCCAGAGCCTGGCGTCTTCCCCCCTCGTTTTCGGAAAGAATCATTTCGCGCACCGCCTGAATTCGGTCTCCCGCGAAAAACATATGCTCGGTGCGACAGAGACCGATGCCTTCGCTCCCAAATGCCATGGCAACCACCGCTTGATCCGGCTGATCGGTGTTAGTTCTGACGCCGATCTCACGCGCTTCATCCGCCCATTTCATGAGCTTGGAAAAACACTTGTAAGCCGGCGAGGCTTTGCCATCTAACGTTTTTGTGACCAAGACCTGAAGAACCTCCGACGGCAGGGTTTTGACTTGACCGAGAATGACTTCACCGGTGGCTCCATCGATGGAAATCCAGTCCCCTTCCTTGACAACCCGACCTTTGACGGTCAGGTGCCGCGCAGCATAAGAGATGCTGAGATCTTCGCACCCTGCCACGCAAACTTTTCCCATTTGACGGGCGACCAGTGCAGCATGCGATGTCATGCCGCCGCGCGCCGTAAGAATTCCTTCGGACGCATCCATCCCGCGGATATCATCGGGACTCGTTTCCACTCGGCATAAAATGACTCGCTCTCCGCTCTTCTTCCAATCTTCAGCATCCTGCGCGTGGAAGACCACCCGACCCGTGGCGGCGCCCGGCCCTGCGGGAAGACCTTTGGCCAGGATACGGCTCTCCCTGGCTGCCGTCTCCTTGTCTTTAGCGTCAAAAATCGGCCGCAACAGTTGATTGAGCTGGTCGGGCTCGATCCGGAGTAGCGCCTCTTTTTTGGCGATAATCCTTTCTTCCACCATATCCACGGCAATGCGCACCGCGGCTAAACCGGTTCGCTTCCCGGTCCGCGTTTGCAACAGCCAAAGTTTGCCTTCCTGGATGGTAAACTCAATGTCTTGCATCTCTTTGTAATGCCGTTCCAGGATCTGGCACGAGTGCTCCAATTCCTTGAAACATTGCGGCAGGAATTTCCCGAGCTCAGCAATGGGTCGCGGGGTGCGAATGCCAGCGACGACATCTTCGCCTTGTGAATTGACCAGAAATTCGCCGAAAAATCGCTTTTCGCCCGTAGCGGGGTCACGAGTAAAGGCAACGCCGGTGGCCGAGCTATTCCCCATATTGCCGAATACCATCGCTTGAACATTGACCGCTGTGCCCCAATTTTCGGGAATGCGATAGATCTCCCGATAAGCTTTGGCCCGCTCATTGTTCCAAGATCCAAACACGGCTCCGATCGCCTCCCAGAGTTGCTCGATAGGATCTTCCGGGAATTCCCGGCCGCAGCGCTTTTTGATCTCCGCCTTAAATTCGGCGACAATTTCCTTCCAATCTTGCGCGCTTAGCTCCGTATCGAGACGCAGGTTCCGTTGCGCTTTCTTGCGCTGAAGAAGGTCTTCAAAGGGATCCTCGCCCTCACCGTTGCCTCTAACCTTCATGACGACGTCACCATACATTTGCACGAACCGCCGATACGAGTCGTAAGCAAACCGCGGATTCCGTGTGTTTGCCGCCAGCCCTTCAACGGTTTGCGCATTGAGACCCAGGTTCAAAACGGTGTCCATCATTCCAGGCATCGATTCCCGCGCTCCCGAGCGCACTGAAACGAGCAATGGGCTTTTGGCATCGCCAAAACGGCGTCCCATCATTCTCTCGACCCGACTTAAGGCCGCCTCGACTTCTCCTTGCAAGCCTTTGGGGTAGCCCTGTTTATGGCTTGAGAAGTACGTGCACACCTCGGTGGTAATCGTAAATCCAGGCGGGACCGGAATTCCCACGCGAGTCATTTCGTGCAGCCCGGCTCCCTTGCCCCCTAGAAGGTCCCGCATCCCGGCCTTGCCCTCGGCGTGCCCTTGACCAAAGACATAGACGTGTTTGCTTTTGCGCATGTTGTTCTCCGAAGTAGATCTTTTGAGCTGCCGCGTTATTTCTTCTGTGTGCGACTTTAGAGCGGTGTGTCAAAAAGTGCAAAAGGAATTTAGAAATCTAGCGGATTTTAATTCTTTGTTGATTTGGAATTGTATGAAACGAGGGAGGAGAAATCGAGTCTCCCGTAACACCGTCGGATGAGTGAGAAAAGACGACTCTATAAAGGAGTCTTGCGCGCGAAAAATACAAAGCGCCCGCAGCGTCTCTTCAGAAAGGGCTTGCGCGTCTCTTCTTAGCTGGGCACAGGCAGCACAAAGAATCCCCCCATCGCGATGGCTGAAAGACCATTGTCCCACCTCCGAACTCCGCCTTTTCTTGCAGCGGCAGCAACAATCGAACATTGGATCGTATCCCGCCAAGCGCAATAGTCTCAACTCAAAAAAAGTTAAGAAATCTGCCGAGACTTGCTGCTCATTTAAATAGACCAAGCCATCGCGCAGGTGCACAAAAATCACCTGACTCTCTTCACGCTCCCGAACCAGCTCCGCCGTGATCTCGGTGAGATACGATGCACACGCGATTCGTTCCAGGTTCTGCGTCAACTGCCGAAAAACGCGCAGCAGTTCGCAACCGTGAATAAAAGCCAACGACCTGTGCGGATAATCTTGGAAGCGCAGGTTCACGACGGAAAACGGCTCGAGCGAATTGACGAATCTGCGGCGCGAACGCTTGGCCCCTTTGGCAATGCCGGTCACTTTTCCGTGGTCTTCGGTAAGAAAACAAGCAATGCGGTCGGACTCGCCGAAGGGTTGGGAGCGTAAAACGACGGCCTGGGTTAGATACAGGTTGGACACGACCAGATGAACTCTCGAGGCCCATTAGTAAATCCACAAATTCTGTTAAAAATCAACAAGTTTGCTGAAAAGCATCCCTTGACAACATCCACCCACGTGATTAGCTTCCGCGAGAATCATCAAATAGCGGGACGAAACTATGCGTGAGACAACGAAAAAACCTGATGGCGAAACCAAAGAAGCGCAGCTGACTGAACAGGAAAGATCCGCGCCTGAGGTGGAAGGTAGTTTCAGCGCAGAGCTGGAGAACTTACGCCGCAAGCTGGAAGCCAAGGATCTGGAAGCCAAAGAGAATTACGATCGGCTTCTCCGTCAAGCTGCGGAACTGGATAATTTTAGAAAGCGCGCGGCAAAGGAGAAAGAAGAAGCGATCCGCTACAGCAATGAGAGCTTGCTCAAGGATCTCCTCCCTATTATCGATAATTTGGAGCGAGCTGTGAGTTGCGCGGAAGGAGGCGGAAACGGCAGGCCCTTGCTTGAGGGTGTGGAAATGATCCTAAAGAGCTTTTTCGATGTTCTTGCCAAGCATGGAGTCAAGCAGATCTCGGCTCAGGGCGAGCCTTTCGATCCGCAAAAACATGAAGCGATAGCTCAAATCGAAACCGAAGAATTCTCGCCCAACACGGTTGTCGTAGAGCATCACAAGGGCTATTTTCTCTTAGATCGGTTGCTCCGGCCCTCGT
>JBOHVR010000121.1:0-3583 GCA_050735755.1 Binatia bacterium | reverse complement strand
GTACTACATTTGACCCCGCTTGCCTTGTCGTGTAAGAATATTTACCATGTTTGCGCGACTGGAAAAGAACAACGGTGAGGCGTGGACCTGGCGCTGGTGGCGGCGTCTGCCCCATGGCTGATCCTGTTCTGCGCGCGTAATAAAAAAGGCCATAGGCAGATCTCCTATGGCCTTTTTTTATGCTCGTTATCGGCCGGGCCAGGTGTTCTCGGGAAAACATTTTCATGTTGCACCCATCGTTTGAAGAATTTTGCCGTCTATCCCAAGACGGCAACCTGATTCCGATCTACCAGGAGTTCCTGATGGATCTGGAGACGCCGCTCTCTTTCTTTCAGCGTCTCGACAAGGACGCCTATGCCTTCCTTTTAGAAAGCATCGAGGGCAGCGACCGTTGGGCCCGCTATTCTTTTCTGGGAACCCGTCCTTACCGGATCTTCAAGTCCACCGGCAAGCGCGTGGAAATCGTCGAAAACGGCCGCCGGCGCGGCATCACCACTGACCAACCGCTCGACATCTTGAAAGGCTTCCTCGAAGAGTACCGCGCGGTCCCCGTCGAAGGCGTGCCGCCGTTCTTTGGTGGCGCTCTGGGATACGTTGGGTACGACGGCGTGGAGCAGTTTCACAACATTCCTCTCCCGAAAGAAAACCCGCTCGGTTTGCCCGAGATATTTTTCATTTTTGTCCAAACCATCGTTGCATTCGATAATCTCAAGCACACCATCAAGGTTATCGACAACGTGCGGTTGAAAAGCGGCGCCAACTCGCGCCAGGCGTACCGCGAAGCCGGCGCCCGAATCGCCCGGCTGGTTGCCTCCCTCGGGAAAAAACCGCGCCAGATCGATTCGCGCGACGTCGGCGTAACGCCTAAGAAAAGAAGGGTCCAGTCCAATCTTTCTCCCAAGGCGTACAAAACCGCGGTGGAGCGCGCTAAGGAATACATCAAGGCCGGCGACATCATCCAAGCCGTTCTCTGTCAAAAACTCGAGACGCACACGCGCGCCGAGCCCTTCGAAATCTACCGGGCGCTGCGCTTCATTAACCCATCGCCGTACATGTTCTATCTGGAGCTGGAGAAATTACGCCTGATCGGCTCTTCGCCTGAAACGATGGTGCGCCTCACAGGCGACACCATCGAACTCAGGCCTATCGCCGGCACGCGGCGCAGGGGCGCCACGCCCGAAGAAGAGAAGGAGCTTGAAGCGGACCTTCTCTCTGACCCCAAAGAAAAAGCCGAACACATCATGCTCGTCGATCTCGGTCGCAACGACGTCGGCCGGGTGGCGGAGGTCGGGACCGTCGAAGTGAATGAGCTTATGGTGATCGAGCGCTACTCGCACGTGATCCACATCGTTTCCAACGTCCGCGGCAGACTGATGCCGGGAAAAAGCCCGGTGGATGTCTTCGTCTCGTGTTTCCCTGCAGGCACGGTTTCCGGGGCTCCTAAGGTGCGGGCCATGCAAATCATCAGCGAACTGGAGAAAGAGCGCCGGGGAACTTACGCCGGCGCCATCGGCTACTTCAGCTTCAACGGGAATCTCGACACCTGTATTGCGATTCGGACGATCCTGATGCAGGGGCAAACGGCCTATATTCATGCCGGCGCTGGAATCGTCGCCGATTCCAATCCCGAGAGCGAATATCGCGAGACCATCAACAAAGCGAGCGCGATGCTCCGCGCCATCGAGCTGGCGGAAGAGTGGAGGCGGAAGTCCTAATCGTGCTCGTGATCGTTGCTTAGGGTCTGAGAAATAATAAAGTTAACAAATGCATGGTCACGCAAGTATCTGTCATCCGTGAGCCACGCGAAGGATCTCGATCGAGATTCTTCACTCCGCTACGCTGCGTTCAGAATGATTGGAAAATTTAATCTTGATCAAGCCCTAAGTCAGGGTGCGTCAGAGAGATGATTTTACTGATCGACAACTACGATTCGTTTACCTACAACCTCTTCCATTATCTGGGGGAGCTGGGAGCGGAGGTAAAGGTTTACCGAAACGATGAAATCACTCTAGAACAGATCGAAGCGCTCAAACCGCAGAAGATCGTGATCTCCCCGGGGCCGTGCACACCCAACGAGGCGGGTATCTCCTGCGAGGTGATCCGCCGATGGGGTCCTAAGACTCCCCTTCTCGGCGTCTGCCTCGGACACCAGTGCATCGGCGCCGCCTTCGGTGGCGAAATTATTCGCGCGCCCTCAATCATGCACGGAAAGCTTTCGGAAATTCTTCACGACTCCCAAACCATTTTTCGCTCGCTCAGGAATCCGTTCTCGGCAATGCGTTACCACTCCCTGGTAATCAATCCTGAAAAAGTACCGGCAGATCTCACGATTAGCGCGCGCACAGCCGATAACGTCATCATGGCCGTCCGCCACCGTTATTATCCGATCGAAGGCGTCCAGTTCCACCCCGAATCCATCCTCACAGGCGAAGGTAAAGCGCTGCTGAAGAATTTCTTAGACTACTACTGAGCCTTTTCATCTTTCACGTTTCAGTCCGCACCTCCCCTTCCCGGCGTTTGCCAGGCAGACGACACATCACGTAAAATCGCCGAATCCTTCCCAGGAACCTTGTGACCGTGATTACTGAAGCCGACACTTGCCGGAAATACGTGCTGCCGAAGCTTTATGCTTCCGGCTGGAGCGACGACCAAATTAACGAACAGAAAAGCTTCACCGACGGCCGCATTGTCGTGTTAGGAAACAAGGCGCGACGGCGGCCATCGAAGCGGGCCGACTACTTGCTCCGATATGCGCGATTTCATGCTCGCGGTCATTGAAGCGAAGGCGGCCTTCAAACTTCCGGGAGATGGTCTTCAGCAAGCTAAGGACTACGCCGAGGTTCTAGGGCTGAAATTTGCTTCCTCCACCAACGGCCACGGGATTGTTGAGTTCGACTACACAACCGGCAGAGAGCGAGAGCTTGAGTCATTTCCCGCGCCGGCTGAGTTATGGCAACGATTCCGCGCGGCCGCAGCGATAGCCGATGACGAGACGGCTGGCAGAATTCTCACTCCAGCCAACGCCGCGATTGGCAAAGGACAGCGTTACTATCAAGAGATCGCCATTAACCGCGTCATACAAGCCATCCTTCAAGGCCGGAAACGGGTGCTGCTTACGATGGCAACCGGAACCGGTAAGACCGCAGTTGCTTTCCAAATTTGCTGGAAGCTGTGGAGCATGAGGTGGAATCGGACGGGAGAACACCGCCGGCCGAAGATCCTTTATCTCGCCGACCGGAACATTCTCATCGACGACCCAAAAGATAAAATGTTCACGACCTTTGGGGACGCGCGAGAGTTCTTTGATCTGGTCATTGTTGACGAGTGCCATCGGGGAAGCGCCAAAGACGAAAGCAACTGGCGCGAGATCCTGCGCTATTTTCAGCCGGCCTATCAGTTAGGCATGACCGCTACGCCATTGCGAGCAGACAACCGCGACACGTATCGCTATTTCGGCAACCCGATCTACACCTACAGCTTGAGACAAGGCATCGAAGACGGCTTTCTAGCGCCTTATCGAGTTCACCGCATTATCACCGAGTGGGACGCAGCGGGCTGGCGGCCAAGCAAGGGCGATCTGAAC
>JBOHVR010000120.1:0-6253 GCA_050735755.1 Binatia bacterium | reverse complement strand
CAGTAGCAGATGATTAGCTGTCGCCTGCAAAACCTTATCCGCGACGCTTCCCATGATCCAGCGTTGAACGCCGGAGCGCCCGTGAGTTGCCATGGCGATCAAAATTCCTGAATCTTCGGCAGCCTTGGCAACGATCGTTTCGGCCGGCTGTCCGACTTCTATCGAATAATTGACTTGCGGAAGTGTTGAAAGCGAGTAAACGATTTTTCTCAAGTAATCGTTGCTTTGAGCCTTGATCGCGGCAGACACTGTATCAAGGTAAGATCCCGCATGCGGAGCCGAGACAATTGAGATCGCGTCGGGATCGATCACCTGCAAGAGCGTCACCGGCAATTGAAGTTCCCGCGCGAGCGAACGCACGTAGGGAAGAACTCCCTCCGCAAGCTCTGATCCGTCCAATGGTACAATAATTTTCGTGTACATCGTTTCCTCCACGTTCCCTACGATATCGGACAAGCACGCCGGCGTTCGTTCCGTATAGGTTGTTATACTAGCATGCGGCAGATTACATGCCAGCGAATATCTTTCAATTTGCCGTGTTCGCAAGCCTCACATTTCTCACGCGTGACAAAAACTTCGCCCTGTATTGCAAAATGCAAAAGCCGGCCGCAGAAGGTACGGCATCAAGACGAAATCTCCTGGGAATTCGCCTGTTTCTTTAGCGCATGTGGCATCTTTATTGCGCTTTCTGTTATCGGAAAAGGTAGTCGGGATGGGTATCAAGCAAGACGCTTGAACGTACTGAGGACGGATGGGCGTTATCGTCTTTGTGACTCTATTCGGAACCCCAGAAGCTGAAATTCTGCAAGGCGCGTGCGCTTTGGCGACATCGCGCCGGGCGGGATTGGCGCAATGACAGCAGTCCGGTCAGCGCGTTACACTGAGGATTCTTCTAGCGCGCAGCGGTTTTTGCCTTGATGGCTATACCCATTGTAATCTATTTTGGTCTGTAACGAAGCGCGGCTATTTCGTCAATGCCCTTACAGTTCTGCTGGCTAAGAAAACTACGCAAGCCGGCTGACCACTTTGCATTTTCGTGAGCCCTTTGCGCCATGCGGATCGACGAAAGGAGGAGCTAATGGCTTATGAAAGTTTCATCTATGAGGTTCACGACGGCGTCGGGACAATCCGCCTTAACAACCCCGAGCGGCTGAATGCGCTGACGTTCCAGACGTATGCGGAACTGGAGAAATTAACCGGCGAATTGGCACGCAGTAACGATGTCCAGGTGCTTGTGCTCACCGGAACGGGCAGAGGTTTCTGCTCAGGCGGCAGTGTGAATGAAATCATCGGCAGACTTGTGCAGATGAAAGGCGACGAACTTTATCGCTTCACTCGAATGACCTGCAACGTCGTCCAAAACATGCGCAGCCTGAAAAAACCTATTATAGCGGCGGTCAACGGTATGGCCGCGGGCGCCGGGGCGATGCTGGCGCTGGCCAGCGATTTTCGCATCCTGTCGGAGAGAGCTAAGTTCGCCTTTCTCTTCGTCAAAGTGGGGCTCGCGGGCGCGGACATGGGAGCGCTCTATCTCCTGCCGCGGATTGTCGGCGAAGGCAGGGCGAACGAGCTTCTTTTCTTGGGAGACACGATTGGCGCCGAAGAGGCGTATCGAATCGGCCTGGCGACTCGCGTCGTCGAGGATGACAAGTTGATGGATGAAAGCTACGCGCTGGCGCGGCGGCTTAAGGAAGGACCGCGGTTCGCGCTGGGGCTCACCAAGACCTTGCTTCGTATGGAGGCCCATACCGATCTCGAAACGGCATTGGAACTCGAGGCCGAGGCGCAGGCCCGATGCATGGAAACCTCTGACTTTCAGGAGGGCTACCGAGCTTTCCTGGAAAAGCGGCAACCGCGCTTCAACCAAAACCTGTCAAGCTCAAGGAGCTAATCATGCAGAAAGAAATTTACATCACGAATCTGAGTAAGGAAGATCTGCCTGCTATCGTCGATATCGAGGAGCGGCTGAGCGGGATCCATCGTCCCGATGACTGGGCGAAAAGAATCGAAATGTCCGAAGCATACGACCGCACCGGGCGTCCCTGGTCGCCAAGACCGGCGGAAAGGTTGTGGGATTCACGTTCCCGCGCAGCGGGGTCATGGCATCGCTCGCGCGCTTCTCGAGCAATTCGGCGCGTCAGCGGAGGATCTCGGCATTACCGCGGTTTTCACGCTGGCCAGGAATGAGGGGGAGGACATAGCCGAATTTTTTAGGCATCTGGGGTTCGTCCAAGGAAAGATGCTCCACTTTCAAAAGGAGATCACAAGTTGATCGAGAATCGCATGCACCCGTTTTTGGATGACGCGCAGGTCCAGCTCCAGCGGCGCGTCCGCGCATGGGTCGACGACAGGCTGATGGCGGACGCTCACGAAGAGACCGACATCGACGGCGCCGCGCGAACCCTGGTTCGCGAGCTTGGGGGAGAAGGTTTTGTCGCCCATGTAGTTCCGAAGAATTTTGGCGGAGCGCGCGAGACTGTCCAGGCGCGTGATCTCTGCGTTCTGCGTGAAGAATTGGCGCGTGGCTCCGCGCTCGCGGATGCCATGTTGGCCATGCAAGCGCTCGGAAGTTATCCGATCACGGTGGCCGGAAGCGAGGAGCAAAAGGCCAGGTATCTGCCCGAAATAGGGAGTGGCGAAGCCCTTGCAGCCTTCGCGCTGACGGAGCCCCAAGCTGGCTCGGACATCGCAGCGATGGAAACAAGCGCCGTGAAGCGGGGGCCGAAATACGTTCTCAATGGACTAAAGCGATTTATCTCCAACGCGGGTATCGCGCGGACCTATGTTGTATTTGCTGTGACGGATTCCAGCTCCAAAAAGAAACAAATCAGCGCGTTTATCGTTGCCGCCGACACGCCGGGACTGGTTCTCAAAGAAAGACTTCGCCTTCTGTCTCCCCACCCAATCGGGACCATCGCTTTTGAGGAATGCAAAATTCCCCAAGCGAATCTTATCGGGCAAGAAGGCGAAGGTCTCGGCATTGCGCTGCGAACTCTGGATACACTGAGGTGCAGCGTTGGCGCCGCAGCCGTCGGGCTGGCCAAGCGCGCGCTGGAAGAGGCGATCCGTTACAGCCGGAGCAGGCGCCAGTTCGGTCAGGAGTTGGCCGCGTTTCAGGCAACTCAGTTCAAGCTTGCCGACATGGCGACGGAGCTCGAGGCCTCTCGTCTCCTCGTCTATCGGGCAGCCTGGGTGAACGACTGTGGCGGCGAAGATCTCAAAACAAATTCTTCTATGGCGAAGCTGTACGCGACCGAGGCGGCGCAGAGAATTGTCGATCAGGCATTGCAGATTCACGGTGGCATCGGCGTGGTGACCGGAACCCCTGTCGAAAGGCTTTACCGGGACGTCCGCGCCCTGCGGATCTACGAAGGTACTTCGGAGATCCACAAGCTGATCATCGCCAAAGATCTTCTAAGCAAGGAGCGGCAGCATGGATTTTGAATTGCCGGAAGAGATGGCGGCGGTCAGGGACCTGGCGCGCGGGAGTGCCGGCGGAGGTTTACTGAGCAAGCTTTAAACCGCCAGAGAAAAGAATCAGCCGGGTAACTCAGGATGCCTTTCCGCCGCTCGCGGATTCTAGCCCGGCGGCAAACAACGCCCAAGGAGTGAGCCTCTCTGCTGTGGCACGTGCCTTGCGTCGATTAACCTTGGCGCATTCTCGCGTTGCTCAAATTAAATGAAAAATAGCCTCTCGCTGCGCGATTTTCTTCAGATTTTTAGTCCCGTATCCGTTTCCTGCCGGCTGAATCCTTTTGTCCACCATGTCAATTCTCTTGTTCACTCTCACTCTAAGATTGCCAAATTTGTCCGGCGCTGGTCCAAGCGGATAGTCCTGCTTTTACTCCTGGTTGGGCTGATTGCTTATGAGCTCAGGACCTCCACTCTCGAATCCTGGCTCCTAGCGTATTTCTCCCGGCGGCTTTCGTACCAGGTAGGTTCAGGTGAAAGTCCAGAGATTGCCTTTCCCAAGAACGGCCCATATGACGAACGGCTTGGCTATTCCCGGATTCCGGCTTTTCAGAGTCATTTGCAGGCTCAGGGTTTTGATGTCACGGAGCAGGTGCGAATGTCACCCACAATGGGCCGTCTCGTCCGCTGGGGAATCGACCCGCCGTATCGAGAGCCGGCGGCTACAGGTCTCGAGATCCGAGGATCCAGTGGCGCTGTCTTTTACCGCGCGACTCAGACCAACCGGGGTTTTTCTAATGTCACCGACATTCCGTCTCTGCTGATTAAGACCCTGCTCTTTATCGAAAACCAACAACTCGAAAGCCCGCCCAGTCCCCGGACGAATCCAGTCATACAATGGGAGCGTCTGGCTAAGGCTGCGCTTTCCTATGCAGAGAGCAAGCTGGGCTTGGCCGATTCCGTTCAAGGCGGCAGCACTCTGGCCACCCAAATAGAAAAGTTCCGCCACTCCCCCCAGGGTCGCACCGAATCCGCTTTGGACAAGGCGCGCCAGCTGATTAGCGCCAGCCTCAAGGTTTACCGGGAGGGAACCGATACGCGCCCCCGCAGGCAGGAAATCATAATCGACTACCTGAACAGTATGCCGTTGTCAGCGGTGCCCGGATACGGTGAAGTAAGTGGCATTGGAGAAGGTCTCGAAGCGTGGTTCGGTCTGCAGCCGGATGAGGTATGGAAAGAGTTGAACACGCCGGAGCCCACGCGAGCAAAGGTTAAAGCCTATAAGCACGCTCTGGCTTTGTTGGTTTCATTGCCCGCTCCCACAAGCTTTCTCCTCAAAGATCGTGAGGCGCTCGCTCGCAAAGTAAACTTGTATACGCGACTGTTGGCGAAAGCAGCGGTCATTGACCCGGAATTCGCCGCTGCTCTGCTAAATGAGCCCATTCGTTTTGCCGCTACGCCTCCTCCGCCTCCGCCTCAGTCCTTTACGGAAGAAAAAGCATCGAATGCGATTCGCGCCTCGCTCTTGCAGGTTTTGGATGTGCCCGATCTGTACGCGCTGGACCGGCTGCATCTTGAAATCGAAAGCACGATAGACACGCCTTTGCAGAAGGCGGCGACACGACTTTTCCAATCTCTTACTGACCCGGAATTTGCTCAAACGCGCGGGTTGAACCAAGAAAGGCTTCTGGAAAGCGCGGATTCCCGCAAGGTTATTTACAGCCTGCTTCTCTTTGAACGAACGCCGCAAGGCAATCTCTTGCGGGTTCAGGCAGACAATCTTGATAAGCCACTCGACATTAATAGCGGCGTCAAGTTGGAATTAGGCAGCACGGCCAAGCTCCGTACCCTGGCTCACTATTTAGAGGTAATGACGCTCCTCTACAAGGAATTTTCTCCGCTGGATGATCAAGCGCGCGCCGAACAAATCGCGCGCGCCCGCGATCCCATCACCCGATGGGCAGCGGAGGTTTTGACGAAGGAAAACGGGCTTGCTCTCGACGAGTTTCTTAAAGGCGCGCTGGAGCGGCGCTATTCGGCCAGCCCGTACGAAACATTTTTCACCGGCAGAGGCGCGCACAAATTTGAAAATTTCGACCCTCTCGATAACTCGCGCATCTTTTCGGTGCGCGAGGCGTTACAGCACTCGATAAACCTCGTTTTTATTCGCTTGATGCGGGATCTCGTGCGCTTTCACCAGGCCCGTCTGCCCTATGATGCTATGGCCATGCTGTCCAATCCGAATGATCCCAGACGCCGCGCGATTCTGACGGAGGAAGCGGAACAAGAGGTAACGCCGATTCTTTTTCAGGCATACCGGAATTATCGCGGCCTTCCTGCGGATACTATCGTAAAGCGTCTGCTGGCAAACCGGGCCCAATCGGCCCGCCGTCATGCGATCCTCTTTTTTGCCTGGAACCATCGCGGCGATAGACAAGCGCTGGCTGCCTGGTTGGATCATTATTATCCTGTGCCGCCGGACGAGGTCTCACGCCTTTATCGGGCCTACTCAAATCCGCAGCTTGGCCTTGCCGATTTTGCCTATCTTCTGTCACTTCATCCGCTGCAGGTTTGGTCCGCCGGCGAGCTGGCGCGAAAACCAGAAACGAGCTGGGAAGATTTGTTCAATCGAAGCACGGCTCCGCGCCGCCTGAGCTATGCCTGGCTTTTTTCTCCACGCAACCGCAGGGCGCAAGATTTACGCTTGCGCATTCGCTTTGAGAAAGACGCCTTTGAGCGGATGACGCCCTATTGGCAGCGGCTAGGCTTTCCCTTCGAGCGTCTAGTCCCGTCGTACGCGACCGCAATCGGAACCTCTTCTGATCGCCCGTCGGCGCTTGCC
>JBOHVR010000119.1:0-7096 GCA_050735755.1 Binatia bacterium | reverse complement strand
TCCTTGATCTTCGCCGGCGTCGCCATATTAATGAAGACTCCGTCCGAGACCTTTCCCGCGAGCTTCGTCATCTGTGGCCCCAATCCCGCCAGATAGATAGGTAAGACCGGATGATTCGGCTTCCACGAGAGCTGAAAGCGCTTTCCTGTCTGATAAATCTCGCCCTCATATTCCGCCCGTTCCCCCGCGGCCACCCGGCGCACGACCTCAATGTATTCGCGCGCGCGCCGCAGAGGCCGGTCGAATACTCCGCCGTGCCACGCGGCGATACTCTTGTTGGCCACGCCCAGACCGAGCAGCAAACGGCCGCCCGAAAGGTCTTGGAGGGTCGCGGCCTGAATCCCCAATGTCACGGGGCTGCGACCGTAGATGTGATAGATGGCGGTTCCAAGCTTGATGGTTTGGGTGCGGCTTGCCGCGCCCGACAGCAGCACTAAAGGATCCGTGCTGTTGGACTCCCCCTTCCAGTAGGCGCCAAAACCGGCTCCTTCGGCGCGCGCCACCAGTTCCATCACTCCGTCTGCCGGGTAGTGTGCCGCCGAGTTGAACTCTACGTCATAGATCATGGGCTCGCTCCTAACCAGAGAACTGGATCACGCCCTGGCTTGCCAACGTCTCGATCGCGTTTTGACTGTAACCTAATTCTTGCAAGATTTTCCCCGTGTGTTCTCCCAACAGTGGAGGCGCGGCTTCTGTTTCTTTATTCAGACCCGTGAAAGTCACTGGACCGCCGACAAATTTCATTTTGCCGGCCTTCTTATGTTCCACTTCCTCAATGAGCGCCAGATGCCGGACCTGCTCGTCGGCCAAGACTTCGGCCATGTTGTAAAGCGCTCCGGCCGGCACATCGTTTTTTTCCAGTCTCTCCAGCCATTCACTCCGATTTCGCGCGGCCAAGGTCTGCGCAAGCTCTGCTGCCAATTTTTCATAGTGCTGCCGGCGCGCGGCGCGCGACTTGAATCTCGCGTCCTCGGCGAGATCCAGACGATCCAGCGCCTTGAGAAACGCGAGCCAGAATTTCTCCGGAACCGAACAATGAACGACCAGCGGTAACCCATCCTTGGCAACAAACGCAAAAGCATGCGCATTCTTCACCCGCGCCATGCGGTCCGGAATAGAACCCGTCCGCAGATATCCCGCCGCCGTCTCGCCGATGAAGGAAAGCGTTGCCTGCAAGAGAGACGTATCCACTCTACAGCCCTCGCCGTTTTTCTCCCGTCCCATGAGAGCGCCCAAAATACCGTAGGCGGCAGAGATGCCGGTCACATAGTCCGCGATCGCAATGCCCATGACCCGCGGCTCATCGCGGTCCGTAAGCACGCTGAGCAATCCGCTCATGGCTTGGCCCAAAGTGTCAAATCCGGGTTTATCCTTGTACGGCCCCGTTTGCCCAAACGCGGAGATCGAGCAGTACACAAGCCGCGGGTTGAAGGAATGCAGCGCTTCGTAACTCAGACCCAAACGCCCGGCGACGCCCGGACGAGAGTTCTCGGTAAAGACGTCGGCCTCCTTAATCAGCGCCGCACAGATTGCCTGCCCGGCCTTTGCTTTCAGGTCCAACACCAAACTTTCCTTGTTCCGGTTCAGATGCGCGAAGTTCGGACTGAAAACGGGATCAGAGGCAAAATAGCGGTAAGGGTCTCCTAGTGGAGGAGATTCGATCTTGATCACACGCGCGCCCAGCGCTGCCAAAAGCGCCGCCGCATACGGCCCGGTCACGAACGTCGCGCATTCAATTACAGTGATGTTTTCGAGCGCATCAACCCGCATGAGATATGCCCGTAAACTTCTACCGTTCCGTTTCGGAAGTCAACCGCCACACCGCTCACCGGTGACCTTGACAGCACAAACGCGCTTTCATAGCCATGCCGAAAAATGATGGCTCCACCTCACGACACTCTCGAGCGCCTGAAGAAGATGCGGGAAAGCTAGTTCACGGGAACCGCAGCGCAGGTATTTTTTGAGCAATGCCTCTGTAACTCGGACGCTCAATTCGCTTTTCTATCCTGCCCCGACTATGGTCGCTCAGTCGACTGGCGTGCTATATTGAAGGAGTAATCGCTCGCTGGATTCGCCCCGGCTACATAAGTTTAGTCGTGCTATATTCCGCGGATGCCAACTCAAATCCCGTCTTGGCCCGTACGTTCCCACGCTCAGCCGGCTGGCGTTGGCATTGGCCATCGGTCTGTTCATCGGCATCGAGCGCGAGCGACGGCGAAAGGAGGCTGGACTCCGCACCTTCGCCTTCGCCGCTGTTCTAGGCGCCGTCGGTAGATTGCTGGGTGAGTCGTTCGCCCTTCTGTCGTTGGGCTTGGTCGGCCTTTTAGTCGGGTGTCGCAGCCGGCAGCGGGGGAAGGCAAAACAGGCGGGCGATTTGGTTCTTGGAATGTTGCGGTGGTAAGAGCGGCCAAGATTATATAAAGTACGCTCGAAGCATTCCCAGTCTTTTTTCACCAACCTGCTAGGATTCCAGGTCAGGGGGATCACCATGGCGACAGGATCTTTGATGGGCCGGCAGGCCAAAAAAATCAGCAGAGATCTCTTGCGGCGACTCGGCTATGAGGTCCGGCGGATTCCGTTATCGCGTGAGACCATCGCGCAGCGGGCCGGTGCAGATGCTCCGTACTACGCGGAGTACTCCACTCCGTGGCCTATCTTCGCCCCTTGGACGAACGGTTCAGACTTCCGAACGATGTACGCGGACGTAGCCGGCTTTACCGCCGGAACGCCCGAGCGCGCCTACATGCTTGTCAGTCTTGCCGGCCACGCCAAGCATCTTCCCGGAGACTTCGCCGAGAGCGGGGTCTATCAAGGTGGATCAGCCTTATTGCTCTGTCGAGCCCTGCAAAATACCGGCAAGAGATTGTATCTCTTCGACAGCTTCGAAGGATTGCCGCAGCCGAATTCCCGGCATGATCCATTTTTCCAGCAGGGAGAATACGCAGCCGTCGTTGAGGTCGTGAAAGAGCGGCTGAGCCGGTTTAATTCTATCACCGATTTTCGCAAAGGATGGATTCCCGACACTTTTGCCGGCCTTGAAGACAAACGGTTTGCTTTCGCCCATATCGATGTCGATCTTTATCAACCGACGCTGGACTCCTGTCGATATTTCTACCCGCGGGTCACGCCGGGAGGCGTGATGCTCTTTGACGAGTATGGATTCTCATCGGCTCACGGAGAAAAAGTTGCGGTTGATGAATTCTTTGCCGATAAGCCCGAGCAGCCGATTGCGTTGATCACGGGACAGGCGTTTGTGCTGAAGCTGCCGCCGAAGTAATCCGGCGCTGGAATGGCGTTCCTACTCTTTGAAGCCCGGCTCCCGGCGAACCATCCTTGCTCCTTCAACCATCGACTTCATCTTTCTGAGGGCGATCCAATGGGGAGTCGGGTTGAATCCGCAATCAGGACTGATCCAGAGCTTATCCGCCGGCACGTGCCTTTGAACGAGCTTGCCGGAAACCGGAGGCCGGTCGCTTCCGCGTGCCCACCTTGGTTCCGCGCCACGAACTTTACAACCGGCGCGCATTCCAGTATGGCCGCCGCGCTCGGCAGCGGGGGAAGGCAAGACAGGCGCGCGATTCAGTTCTTGGAATGTTGCGGTGGTAAGAGCGGCCAAGATTATATAAAGTACGCCTGAAGAGCTACCCGCCTGAGCTGCGCGCCGTATTCGCTGGAGCCGGTTTAAGAGATGGCAGATATTTTTATCAGTTACGCGTCAGAGGATCGAGCAAGAGCCCAAGCGCTCGCGGAAGCGCTCGCGGCCCATGGTTGGTCTGTATGGTGGGACCGAAAGATTCCATTGGGCAAATCCTTCGATGAGGTTATCGAGAAAGCGCTGGGCGAAGCCAAGTGCGTGATTGTGCTCTGGTCGGCCGTTGCCGTCGCTTCGGAGTGGGTTAGGAACGAGGCATCGGAGGCTAAGCGACGCGGAATCCTGGTGCCGGTTTTTCTCGAAACCGTCGACGCGCCGTTGGCGTTTAGACGGCTGAACGGGGCTGATCTTCGCGACTGGCAGCCGGCAGTGCCGCACGCCGAGTTCGAAAAGTTGACTGAACGCATAAGAGACATTCTGGGACAAACCCTTCAGGCTTCGGCAATCTCCGGCGCGCGACAAACTTCTACCTCGTCTTCCGGGACAACAACCATCATAGAGAATCGTTCCTCAATTTCGCGGCCGGTGGCGGCGGGCGTAGCGATCGTCGCGCTTGCCCTGGGCGGTCTCGCTTACTATCTGAAGGGCCGTCATTCCGATGCTCCGGAGCCGCCGCCAATCACGCAAGGGTCTAGCAGCCGGATCGAGGAAACTTCGTCCCTCGAAGGACACTTTTCCGGCTTGCAAGATGCGCTCACAAAGTCAATGACCGCGCTCAATGCGGGAACGCCCGCGACCGCAGTGACCAAAGCGTTTCACGTCCCCGATCTAGGTCTGCGAGTCGCTTTTGTGTCTGGCGAGCAACAAGCCGCGCTCGGCCTGCCTGAGGGAGCAGTCGTTTTGGAGCTCGAAAGTGACCGTCCTGCTGCCAAGGCGGGTCTTCATGTCAGCGATGTCATCGTTGAGATGGGCGGGAGAAAGCTGGCCAGCGAGGATGATCTTCGCCAGGCGATTCTGAAGATCGGTCCGGGCAAGACGCGATTCGCAATTCGCCGGGGCAAGGACATAAAGACGGTCTTAATCGATTGTCCCAGCTGTAAAGTTGGCTGAGCTCGACGGTTCGATACTGAGGACAGAACCGCATAGGCGCGGTCTTACATCGTTGCAGATCTTTCCTCTTGCGATCTCTTAATGCGGCCGACGTTCTTCTACGGTTACGTCATCCTTCTTCTCTGCTTCATTAACTTAGTCTTTGTGCGCGGGGCCTTCGGCTCCTTCAGCGTCTTTTACATCGCGCTGCTAGAAGAGTTCCACTGGTCCCACGCCGTCGGAGCCAGCATCATTTCCTTAAACTCTCTCGTCTATGCTTTGGTCTCGCCGTTGGTTGGATACGCTTTTGACCGGCTCGGACCGCGGATTCTGATCCCCCTGGCCGGCTTGCTGATGGGACTCGGCTTTACCTTTTCCGGATTGAGCAACTCTCTCTGGCAGCTCTACGTTTCTTTCGGCATCATCGCCGCCCTAGGTCAGGGCGGATTAGGATTTGTCACCAACAATTCGCTCATTTCCCATTGGTTTGTGCGCCGGCGCGCGACCGCGATGGGTCTCGCCGCGATGGGGCAAGGGCTGGGTATGCTGGCCATCGTGCCCCTTGCCCAGCTTTTGATTTCCCAGGCAGGCTGGCGCAGGGCGCTCGTGATCCTGGGAACATTTATTCTTGTCGCGATTATTCCGTCGAATGCCATTTTTCAACGCCGGCAACCTGCCGAGGTGGGCCAGTTTCCCGACGGCGACAGCGGCGGCGCCCGGGAACAAAGCGACGCTTCGAGAACCCGCGTGGAAAAGTACCCGTGGACCATCGCCTCGGCTCTGCGCTCCTTTCCTTTTTGGAGTCTGAGCGTCGGGCACCTGGCGCTAGGAACAGGCCTGTTCATGATCTACACGCATGTCGTCGCCTACCTGGTTCTTTTGGGATTTGGCAAGTTACTCGCCGCGTTCATCCTGGGTCTCGTAGGATTCATGAGAATCGTTGGCACATTCCTATGGGGATATGTATCGGACCGTTTGGGAAGAGAGAAATCCTACGGAGCTTCGATCCTGATCACCCTCGTTGGACTCATTTGCCTGCTGGGGATTAACTTCGATTCTCCGCCATGGTTTGTCTATCTAACTGCAGTATTGTATGGAGTGGGCCATAGCGCAGGCAATCCCACTTATGGAGCGGTCATCGGAGACATCTTTGGCGGCAGAAACATCGGCACTATTTTCGGTTTCCTCGAGATCGGCTTTGGCCTTGGGATGGCCCTGGGCTCTTGGTCGGGGGGTATCGCGTATGACCTTACGGGTTCCTACCGTTGGGCTTTCAGTCTTGCTTTACTCTCTTTCACGGTCTCTTTTCTTGCAATCAAGTCCAGCATGACTTGGCATCAAAGGCGCGAAAAGGAGCAACTGAGCGACAGGTAACATGGATCAGAACAGGCTAGAAGAATTTGCGCGACAATTACGTCCCTGTCGCAAGATCGTCTTCTTCACCGGCGCGGGCATCAGCACGGAATCCGGTGTGCCCGATTTCAGGAGTCCCGGGGGCACCTGGACGCGCTTCAAACCGGTATACTTTTCGGACTTTATGACGAGCGAGGAAGCGCGCATCCGCCAGTGGAAGATGAAAAAGGAAACACATCAACTCTACAAGAACGTGAAGCCTAACATCGGGCATTACGCGATTGCCGAATTTGAAAAGCGGGATCAGTTGTTGGGGCTCATCACCCAAAACATCGATGGGTTACACGAAATTGCCGGCGTGCCAGCCGCAAAGATCGTCGAGCTGCACGGCACCGATCGCAAGATCGTCTGCCTGAAATGCGGCAAGACCTTCGATCCGGATCCCATCTACGAAACTATCTCCGGCGATTTTAGGGTTCCCACTTGTAGCGCGTGCGGGGGCCTTCTCAAGGCCGCCACAATTTCCTTCGGCCAGGCGATGCCCGTCGAGGCCATGAGCCGCGCCCATGAGCTCAGTGAGGAAGCTGAGATCTTTGTCGTCGTTGGCTCTTCCCTCGTCGTGCAACCGGCAGCTTCGTTTCCGGTCATCGCCAAAGAAAACGGCGCGCTCCTCGCCATCGTCAATCGCGACCCGACGCCGCTGGATGCGGTGGGTGATTTTGTTTTTCAGGAAGCGATTGGAGAGTTCTTCGCAAAGCTGCCTCCGCTTGTGGCGGACGGATAGGACTGTATGAACGTTTGGATCACTTCAGTTCTGGCAATGGCGCTGGTCTTTTTCGCAGCTTGCAATAGTCACCCGCAACGAATGGTGGCAACCGGTCCGCCACGCGAGGCGGCGGCTTTACCCAAGGCATGAAACAGGGATGGCGGTTACTGACCTGCGTGGCCGTGAGCTATTTGATGGCGGCCGAACCCGCAGAGGCTTGCACTTGCAGTGCGCCGGTTAACGCTGTCGAGGCTCTTAAGCGGTCTTCGTCCGTGTTCAGAAGCAGGGTCACCGAG
>JBOHVR010000118.1:0-4102 GCA_050735755.1 Binatia bacterium | reverse complement strand
TCATGGAGGACATTGCGGCGATCTGGAAGTACATGCCGCAGGAGTACGTCGGACGAAGCTTTTCCGATATACGCGGCAAAAGTCCCTTCCCTCCAATCGATCACCTCCACTCATCGAACCGCCATTTCACGCCTGGGGGCGCGTTTGCGAACGTGGGTCCTGAAGGTTGGGAGGAATTTCTCGCTGAGGTCGGCATTCACTCGACGGTGTTGTACCCGAGCGCGGGCCTAAGCTTCGGCAAAATAGTCAGCCGCGATTGGGCGATCGAGCTCGCCCGCTCTTATAACAACTGGATGTACGATACTTACTTGAGCAAGAGCAGGCGTTTTCGCGCGATGGGCCTTATTCCTCTTCAGGAGCCGAAGGAGGCGGTCAATGAGCTCCGGCGCATCGTTCAAGAGTTGAAGGTGTGCGGCGCAATGCTGCCGTCTACCGGAGCGAATATGCCGCACCTCGGATCCGAGCAGTTCTGGCCGATTTACGAAGAAGCCGAGCGACTGGGATGCGCGATCGGCATTCACGGCGGCGCTCATGAGAGCATGCTGATGGACGACATGAGCCCGTATGCGCCGGTCAACGCGCTCGGGCACCCGTGGGGCCAAATGGTGAACTTCGCCGGGATCGTCTTCAACGGCGTGTTCGACAAATTCCCCGGCGTCCGGATTGGATTTCTGGAGGCCGGCTGCTCCTGGGTGCTGACTTGCGTGGAACGCTTCACCCGATCGTGGGCCAGTCACGTCCAATACGACCCGCGCGGCCGTTTCCTGAAACTGCGCGCCGGCGAGACGGTGGGAGATTACGTCCTAAGGCAAGTAGAGGAGGGAAGAATTTTCATCGGCGTGGAAGGAAACGAATTGACGATTGCAGACGCGGTCCGAGTTCTCGGGAATAAGCCGTTTATCTTTTCTTCAGATTATCCTCACGAAGTGGATGCGGAGACCTGCAAGGCCGAGCTGGAAGAGCTTGAGGAAAACAGCCGGCTCACGGCGCAAGATAAGGAAGCGATTCTTCTCCACAACTCCGCGCGCTTTTACCGGCTTACCGCCGACTGAAAAGAATCGATTTGCAACTTATACGAGGCTGACTTTCAACGTCGCTCTACCCAAAGGAGGCGTGAGCATGCTGGCCAAGATCAGGCATGTCTCGATCTACACGGACAAATACGAACCCATGGTCCGGTTCTATCAGACCCTCTTTAATATGAAGAGGATAACGACCGGCACGGTCGACGAGTCTGGGAAAACCAATCCCAACCGGGGCCACATCAGCGACGGCGTCATCGGCATGGCGATCCTGCCAAGGTATGCGGGAATTCAAACGGGAATCGATCACTTCGGTTTTGAAGTCGCCGACATTCAAGAAATTCTCAAGCGGCTGCGCAACTATTACCCCGAAATTATGGTCGCCCAGGCTCTCGAGTCCATTCCTTTTGCGGGTTTGAGGAGCCACGATCCCGCAGGCGCTCAGTTTGACTTGGCGCAGCAAGGAATAAACAGCATCCGCGAAGGCTACACCCAGGAGGGTTGGGAGCAACCGCGCCGGCTCAATCACATATCGATTAGAACCTACAAGCCCGCCGCCTTGGCCGAATTTTACCAAAGAGTCTTCGACCTTCGAGAGGTCGAGAACTTTCAAAACCGCGGCTCGATTGGCTTGACCGATGGTAAAATAAAACTCTTAATTCGCCCCTGTAGCAACAGTCTTTACAGAGGATTGCGAGAAGGTATTGAACACATTGGCTTTCAAGTGGAAAGCCTGGAACAGGTCACGAAAGACATGGAGGCGCTCGCCCAATCCCTGCCCCAGTCCGCTCCCAGAAAAATTGCCGTCGGAAGACACGGCCACATGATCGAAGAGGACCTGCAGCATTGTCCCATCGGCAGGCTTGCTATCTCCGACCCCGACGGAACTCTCTTAGATCTTTCGGAGAATTAGAACGTCTGGCTGCTCCCTCTGATGGCTTGGCGGCTAAAGGGCGAGTCGCTACGCTCTAAACAGCAGACAATCAGTCCTCTTCTTCCGGCGCGGGAACCTGGTGCGACAAAGCAATCTCACGCCTCTCTCGTCCCGACTGCATGATGGCGAGACACACTTCCAACGTCGCCATTCCCCACGGGCCGGTGTGGCGAATCGGCTTGTTCAAAACTACCGCGTTGTACAGCTCCTCCAGCTCGCCGCGCCGCGACATGCCGGTTTGTGGAAGCGGCACATCTTGTAAGCCTTCGTCGCTGTGGACGTACAACCCATACTGCGACTGCCGTATGTCGCCCCTCTCGCAGGTAGCGATCAGGATGCCCAGGTCGTTGGGCACCCACGGACGGCCGGTTCTCTGGCCGCGAAAATATTGCTCTTCCTTCTCTCCTCCGATGCGCATCGCATCTTTCGCCTTGCTCTCATCGCGCGTTTTGTCGAGCAAACCTTTTCTTATGCTTGCCCGCTCCTCGGGCGTATAGCGAGTCCGGTCGGTGCCCCAGGGGACCAGCTCGGATGCGAGAAAGTAACCGTAGCCGTTGTGCATAAGGGTCGCCGGGGTGCCGTCCTCAAACTCAAGATACGCGGTGTAGTAGCCGGGAATCGGCCGGCCTGGAAACCATTGACCGGCCGTGCCGCGGACGCTTCGCACCATCCCTCCGCCAAGGAGGCGCAGAGAATCGATTTGATGCGGCCCCTGCCGGTACGGCACGCCTCCGCCTTGGGCTACGTCAAGCTCTTCCGCGGTCCTGGGCCTGAGCATCCAGTCGGTATAGGCCCAAACGTGCATGGCGCAGAGTTTTCCCAGCTCGCCGGAACGAATGATGCGTCTCATGGTTCTGATATGCGGCCCGTAACTTTGCGTATGACCGCAGAGCAGCTTCACTTTGTTTTTCTCCGCGGCCGCGATCATGCTCTCGGCTTCCTGAAGGGAGATGGCCATCGGTTTTTCCACCACCACATGCTTCCCGTGGTTGGCTGCAATGATCGTATGCGGTCCATGAAACTTGTTTGGTGTGGAGATCCACACCGCTTCTACGTCGGGGTCGGCGCAGAGTTTCTCGATGCTGTCGTAGGTTCGCGCGCCATACCGCGCCTGGAAAGTCTCCAACACCCGCCGGTTAACGTCCGCCCCGGCAACCAACTTCAACTGGGGCATCGATTCCATCGCCGGCAAAATCTCGGACGCACCCACCCCGATGCCGGCAACCCCGATGTTGAGCTGCCTTCCCTTTTCGCCCTGCGCGTCAGGTTTCGTTTGTTCCATCTTATGGCCGCTCCTTAATAGCCGAACGTATCAAACCTCAAGCGCCTGTTGTCAAGTCCCTAGACCGGAATCTCCCCTTGCGCCTCCCTTCGACTGCGTCTCAGGGCATGCTTTCCAAAGAGGGGCAACCTTTTCGTTGTGCCAACTCCCCCTTTGAAAAAGGAAGCTGTGAAAAATTGAAGCCAGGCGTAGGGTGGGTGGAGCCCTTCGACTTTGCTGCTCAGGACCGGCTCCGCGATACCCACCGTCTGGAATTACGCTCCGTGATGGGTATCGGCGCACAGCGCCTCGACCCATCCTACAGGAGAGGATTTTTTCACACCTTGAGGGGGATTAAGGGGGATTTTGTGTTAAAGAAATCCCCCTTTGGGCAAAACACCTGCTGTCTGATTTCACACGTTACCTGCTTTCCCTTGACGTCATGCTCAACCTGCCCTATTTTACCCGCGATTAGTTTCGTAAATTTTATAAGTTGATACGTTTAGGAAATTCGGTCGATGCTGAGCTTCCCTGCCCTGAGCAAAGCCGAAACATCGAAGTATGAACAAGCGGTTTTCCAGCGAAATAAAAAAATAATCCGCTCGGAGCAAATCTATGGCGCGCGTATCATTGATTGACGAAGAGAATCATCCCGATTTAGGCGAGCTGATTACCAAGATCCGCGGCGCGCGCGGCGGGCGGCTGCTGAACATTTATCGCATGATGCTGCACAGCCCGGCGCTCGCCAACGCATGGTTTGAGCTCAACTCTGCCGTGCGCTACCGTACTGAGGTCAATGGACAAGACCGGGAGCTCGCAGTGATGCGCGTCGCGATTCTGAATGGCGTGGATTACATTGTGCAGGCGCACGCAACATCGTACGCC
>JBOHVR010000117.1:0-3071 GCA_050735755.1 Binatia bacterium | reverse complement strand
TTTGAGACCTGCACAATGGCCCCATTCATCGCGCGCGTCGCGAACGCCAGATAATTAGTCGTGAGCCCGAGAACAATGATCCAAATCGTCCCGTATATCGGAAGAACGCTCAACGGGGGGCGCGCGTACAGAATAATCATCGCCAGCGCAATGATGATCGACGGGACAACTTGCGGCAGAAAAGCAATCGCGTCGAGAATAGTTTTTCCGCGAAGCTGCAGGCGAACCACGACCCAAGAGATGGCAAACGCCAACAGCAGCACCAGCGTGGCTGTGGCAACTCCCACGGCCAGAGTGTTGACGACCGCGCTGGCGACCAGATCTTCATTTAAAATAGCCGCATAATTCTTGAATGATGCCGTCTGCAGCGCTTGGTACGAGGGCGGCTGGTAAAGAGGTAACAACGATACCCACACAAGCACCAGAAGGGGCGCGACAACCGTCAGCAATATATATAAGGAGACGAGCCCGAATGCGAAGAACCGCCATTTTCCGAGTCGAACAAGGCGCGGACGGTAACCTTTGCCCGTCACGATCGAATATCGCTCGGGGTCCTTGATTACAAGACGGTTCAGGCCGACCAGAGCCAGACCTAATACAAGAAAAGTCATCCCGAACGCGCTCGCAAGTCCATAGTTCGGCGGGAACAATCCTTGAGCCGAAAAGTAGATCAGGGTGGTGAAAACAAAAACTCTTCCCGGCAATCCCACGATCAAAGGCAACTCGAACGAATCCAACGATACCAATAACGAGTACATCCCTGCGGCAAAGATGGCCGGCATCAGCAGAGGCAGAGTGATGCGCCGCATGACCAGAAAGCCGGAAGCGCCCGAAGCCGAGGCGGACTCTTCCAGGGAAGGGTCCATCCTGCGAAAAGCCCCGGCGATAATAAGAAAGATGGTCGTAACGCCGCGTATGCCGTCGAGAAAAATGAGTCCCCAAAGCGTATGAATATTGAAAGGCCCTGAACTCAGGTTCACTCCAAAAAAATTCAAAAACTCTCTCAGATAAACGTTGACAAGCCCGATGCTCGGCTGGAGGAGAAAAGTCCAGCCCATGGCAAAAAGCATTCCGGGCATCGCCATCGGGAGTAGAATCAGAGTCCAAATCACGTTGCGCCAGGGAAGATCGGTTCTTTCGGTGAACCAGGCAAAAAGCACCGCGATCGACACGGAAAGAAGAGTGCCTGTGAGAGCATAAGCCAAAGTGTTCCAGATCGCTTCATACGTCGCTTTGCTGCTATAAGCTTCCGCGTAGTTTTTGATCGTCCAATCCCCAGGTTTGGCCAGCGTTCCGGCTTGAAAGCTAGCCAGGAGAAGCTGGAGCAGTGGAACAATGACCAGCCAGACAGCAAAAGCGATCAAGATAATGATAAAGAGGTTCTGTCGCAGGCTCGGCAAGAACGGAGCGCAATACCAGCGCAGGTTCTCGGCGAGCGCGCCCACCTGATTCTTCATCACAGCCTTTGCATCATCGGGTCACCGGAAGCCCCAACGGTCTACTTGGTCACGGGGAGACCTAATGCCCGAACATACTCCGCAGACATCTCCCCCGCCTTCGCCGCGCATTCAGGATCACAAAGGAGAACCTTTTTCCCCTTCGCAAGCCCGGCGTTGTGAGTTCCCTCCACCCACGGGAAGCCGCGATAATCTTCCTTGTCTAATAAACGCTGCCCCTCTTCGCTCGCGAGCCAGCCTCCCAATAGCTGCGCCGCGTGCGGCCGCGGGGATCCTTTGCGAATAAACGAAGCATTGCCGGCCTCGATCAGCAACTCTCCGGGAACGGCAAGCTTCAAATTCTCGGCGCCCTTTTCCAACACGGCCAAGGTGGAGTGCGTCTGCGCACCGCAGGATAACGCATAGGCACCCGCGGCAATAAGCTGTATCATCTCGGTCTGTTCCCGGATTAGCTTGGCATCGTTAGCCACCATTCTCTTCACCCAATCCAAAAACCATTCCCTTCTATTCCAGTGCAGCGCCAGCAACTTGTGACGAGGATCAAGGACGACTTTTCCTTTGAATTCAGGCCGCGCGCAGTCCTCCCATGCCCTCGGCACCAGCTCAGGCGGCACCAGCTTGGAATTGTACGCAACGGCACGGCCGTTCCCGGAAACGTTCAGCGCCCAACCACTGGGATCATATTGCCGCTTATCGATCTCAGGCCAAACCTTTAAGTACTCGAAAGGCGGTTTTTGAAATACTCCGGCATCCAAAAATTGCTGCTGCGCTTCTCGACCCGGTGAGATGAGGTCCGCGCTCACCTTGCGGCCCGACTGAAGCTCGATCAAGGTCCGTTGCTGCACGGGCGTACCACGCCACAATCTATAAGTCGTCTTTATGCCGAACTTTTTTGCAAAGACCTTGAGGAGGTTCTCGGCCGGCTCTTTGTTCCAGGATGCCCAAAATTCCACCTCGCCTTCAGCCTTCGCCTCCTTTACCAGCTCGCCATAAACGGCGGTCTGAGCCTCTGCCGCCTGGATCGCGCCAAACGAAATCATCGCGAGAAAGATACCGACCGATGTCGCCACGTATTTCAACATCTTGCTTTCTCCATCCTTATTTCGGTGTTCTTCCCTTTTTTACTTTTCCTTTTTACTTCTTCCGACAGAGCGATATTTCATTGGATCCCAGCCTCGGACCATCAGCCCATCACAAGCGCGCTTGACGAAAGAAAAGTCATAAACCTGATCCGGCGTCACCTCTCGGCCTAGACGTTGATCTTCCCCTTCTCGCAAACCACAATATGATCATCAACAATCACGGTCGGTCGCGCAATGATCCCCTCCAGGCGCAGCTTGCTGTTAACTTCGCCGCGATCGGCGCCGTGGCCGATTCCGAAGTGCATCGCCCCGTAAGTCTTTTTGTCGTTTCTCATCATCCCCATTGCAGGCCAGCACTTTCGATTCGTTCCGATCGCAATCTCGCCACCCACTCTCCATGAATTCTCATCGCCGTAAGTCTCTAGATACCAGCGCACCTGCTCGGCCTCCGCGCCGCCCTCAATACCTACAACACGGCCGTCTTTAATGGTCAGAGCCACCGGTTCGCGCCAGAGTCCGGACGGGAAATGGG
>JBOHVR010000116.1:0-3432 GCA_050735755.1 Binatia bacterium | reverse complement strand
TTTATGTTCTCAGAAGAGGAATGCGGCCGCCGAAGGGCGCATTCCGCGCCGAGATTCAAGTCAAGTAGCGGAGAAAGAGCGTGGCCAGCCCGAGAAACGAGAGAAAGCCGAAAACGTCGGTGAAGGTTGTAACAAAAATCCCCGACCCCAGCGCCGGATCCAGGCGAGCGCGCTTCAACGCCAGCGGAATTAGCGTGCCCACGAGGGCGGCAACAAAGAGATTGATGATCATGGCGAGCCCGAGAACCAGGCCGAGAACGGGGTTCCGCTTCCACCAATAAGCGACGAGCGCGACCAGGATACCGGCCATTCCGCCGACAGCGATCCCGACCGTGATTTCTTTAATAACGGCGCGCCAGGCTGAGGAAAATTCCAATTCTCCCAAAGCCATGGCCCGAATGACGACCGTCAGGGTTTGGATGCCGCAATTGCCGCCCATGCCTGCAACCACGGGCATAAAGATCGCGAGCGCGACGGCTTGATCGATGGTGGCTTCAAAGAGACCGACCACCGACGCTGCGATCATCGCGGTCAGAAGATTCAACGCGGTCCATGGGAGCCTCTTTTGAATGGAAACCCGAGCGGGGCTAAAGACCCGGTCCTCCTCCTCCAAACCGGCCATCTTGTACATGTCTTCAGTCGTCTCTTCCTGGAGGATGTCAATGACGTCATCGACCGTGATGGTCCCGAGAAGGCGTCTTTCGTGATCGACAATCGGCAGCGCGAGGAGCTCATATTTGGATACCAGCCGTGCGGCTTCTTCCTGGTCCATTAAAGCGTCGGCGTAAATGGGATCGGAAATCATCATGTCGCTCAGCCGGCGGTCCGGGGGAGCAATGACCAGGTTGCGCAGGGGAACGACGCCGACGAGTTTTTCGTTGTCATCGACGACGTAAAGATAGAAAAAAGTTTCTAGCTCTCCCCGCTCGCGAATTTTGTCGATCGCTCCTTGTGCCGTCGTTTGCGGGACTAAGGCCAGGTAGTCCGTGGTCATGAGGCGGCCGACCGCGCCTTCAGGATAGCTGATCAGCTGGCGCACCCTTTCGCGTCGATCCGGGTCGATCAAACTCAGGACGTGCTCTCTTCTCTCTTCGGGCAGGCTATCGATAAAGGTGATTTCGTCGTCCGGATCAGCCCAGACCAACGTTTTGGCGAGCTTTTCGTCATCAATGAGTCTCAAAATCTCGGGCAGCATCTCCGGCGGCAGCTCTTTGAGCGTTTTCGCGGCGCGGCGAACCGAGAACAGCACGTCGAACAAAGTGCGCACTTCGGCAGGCTCGAGATCTTTGAAAAGCGGCGCAATGTCCGCCGGATGGCTCTTGCCGATCAGGCGCAAGATGCGATCGGGCGCCGTCGTGCGGATCATCGCGCGCAAAGTTGCATAGTCTAAAGGCGGCTGCTTCATGACTCGGAAGGCGAATCTACCCTATTCTTCTTACCGACAGGGCCGACCCTTTGCAAACCACGATCCCGGAAATGGGCCGAATGCATGGTTTAAAGGAAGGGCGAAAATCTGCTATCTTTGGGTACCGGCTATTTTGTCCGGGGGGAGGGTTTATGTTTGGACTCGGCATGCAAGAGCTATTGATTATTTTAGTTATTGCCCTGGTAATCTTTGGTCCGGGGAAGCTGCCGCAAATCGGCAGCGGCTTGGGCAAAGCCATCCGCGACTTTAAGAAAGGCGTCGGCGGCGAAGACGCCGAGGAGAAACCCAAGCAAGAGGACCCCGTAAATGACGAGGAGACCCGAAAGATCCCGCGTTAGATCGCGTTCGCTTTGATGGACGACCTCGCGCAAAATTTGCCGAATCGAGGATTGCGTCCAATCGCAGCGTTAGGCGAGTACGTGGGTGGGGTCGCGCTTCTGGTCTGTGAAGCTCTATGCAGCGCGCGCGGACGCTGGGCCGCTGGTCAACAACCCGGCGCTTACCACGAAATCCGGGAAGTCCTCAGGAAATTCAGGGCCAGCTGGCTACTGTCGCTTTATCGATTCTTCTCCGGCTTCATTTCGTCGGAAAAGGAGGCCAAGCCCGAGACCGGAGAAAGCGCTCGATACATCCGAGCGTGGTGGAACCTAATGCGCCGAAAGACCCGCTGGTCGGTGGTAAACGTTCTTGTGATTGGCGCCAACGACCACCGTGTAGAGAGAAAGTCTGGAAAGTTTGTAGACCTGTTCGACCCGGAGATTGCTGGCCGCGAGAAACGGCTTGAGCCGGAGATTGGTGCGCCAACCGAGCCGTCGCGTTACGGGATCCAAAGCCTCCGTCAGTGCCCCGACCACAGGAAAATCGGTGGTGAAGTGATTGACAATGACAATCTTTCCGCCCGAACGGCAGACACGCTGGGCCTCCGATAACATGCGCACCGGGTCGGGAACGACGGTCACGGTATGAAAAGCCATTACGTAGTCAAAACAATCATTGGAAAAGGCCAAATTGAGGGCGTCCATTTCCATCACTTTCAAATGAGACCATCTGTTCTTGAAGATTTTCTCACGCGCCTGGGCGAGCATGTCGGGCGCCAAATCAATGCCGATGACTTCACAGTGAGAAGGATAGGCCGGAAAGGAGGTGCCGGTTCCCACACCCAGCTCGAGCACCTGAGCCGAGTTCGGAATGTGAAGCGCCTCGATTACCTGCCTTACGCGATCGTAAAAGATCTTGCCGAAAATCTTATCGTAAAGCGGCGCGTAATCTGAGTAGATTCTACTTTCGTGAGCCGCTGTCTCTATCATGTTGCCTCCCGAATGTTAGACGCCAGCTGCCCAAAAGGTCACGCCTCGGCGATCTTTCTGCTTTGGTGTTTGCTAAAAATGACGATGTCGCGCTTGCGAAAGCGCCACTGTTTTCCCTTTTTGAAGGCGGGCAGAATATTCTTGCGTGCAAACTCATTGACGGTGTCTGGACTTAGATCCAGAATGGTGGCCACCTGTCTGCTGTTCAAAAGATCCTCATCTCTTTCCAACATAAGCGCCTCACAGTCAGCGTCTTCCGCCTTGCAACCGCATAAATCGATTTTTTTAACAATTTCAACCTAAGCTGTCAAGGAACTTTGCTTGATTTGTGGTAGCTTAGCGAAAATGTCACCCCAAAACTGCTTAGCGAATCTGTCACCCTGTTAGGTAGGATCTTCTCCGCAAAGGAGGAGATCGGATGACGGATTCGGAGTTAAGGGTGAGTCAGAGAGATTTGCAGCGGATGCATGTTGTGCGGATGACGTTAGAAGGGCGGCAGGGCGTGGGAAGAGGGGCAAAGCTTTTGGGGATATCGGCGCGCCAGATGAAGCGGCTACGGCGCAAGGTGAAAGAGCACGGTGTTGCGGGGTTGTTGCATGGCAGTCGCGGTAAGCCAGCGCGCAACAAAACCGACTCAGAGAAGATCGCGCAGGTGCTTCAATGGGTGCGCGGTCGCTACCAAGGATTAAACGACACGCA
>JBOHVR010000115.1:0-8822 GCA_050735755.1 Binatia bacterium | reverse complement strand
ATACCATACACTTCCTGGAGTCGCAGCCCTTTCCTATCGATGGACTGGCAACCGGATTTGAGGACATGCTCCGCGAGGAAAAGAACATTGGCGGACTGGAGTACGACGTGCCTGCCGTTGCAAGCGTCTGCGCTCAGGATCTGGTCGCGGAGGCCTACAAGGAGCTCAGAGCACAGAGCGAATTGCAGCCGGAGTACCAGCGCGCTCATGCTATTGCGGAGCGCTACGGCTACTGAAGCGAGTGGGTGAAATCAGCGCGCCAAAAGCGATTTTTCAATCTGCCTCGTAATGTACGCGGATCGTCGGGCTCTGCGAGGCGTTCGAACACCATGATCGGCTGAGCAGCTCGATCAAGCAGATACTTCTGGAATGCTAGCTCGGGGTTTCTCCTGTCCTCGACGTCAGAACTCAATTTCAGGCCATACCCAAATCCATTCGGACCCGTCGGAGATTTGCTCATTGGGTCAAAACGTTGACTTGACTCGGGCAAACCCCTAATGCATAGTCCGTTACGTGAGATTGGAGAAGCAAAAATTCGACAAAAATGCTGCTGAAGAGCAACCGGCCTACAGCCTCACAGAAGCCGCGCGCTACCTTTTGATCCCTCCCGCGACACTGCGATCGTGGGTTGCGGGTCGAAAATATCCGACCGGTTCGGGCCCTGGATTCTTTAGGCCCATAATTCAACTCCCGCAAGACGTTCGCGCCGGTCTCTCGTTCGTTAATTTGGTCGAAGCGCACGTGTTGGACGCCATCCGAAGGCATCATCAGGTTCCGTTAAGCAAGATCCGCCAAGCGATCGATTACCTCCGAAAGCACGTCTCCTCTAAACATCCCCTGGCGGAACAAAGGTTCGAAACTGACGGACTCGATTTGTTCATTGACAAGTTTGGTCAACTCATCAACGTTACACAGAGCGGTCAAATTGCTCTCCGAGAACTCTTAAAGGCTCACCTGCATCGCGTTGAACACGATGCAACTGGTACCGCAGTTAGACTTTATCCCTTCACCCGCAAGCGCGACCTGCGCGAACCAAAGGTTGTGGTCATTGATCCGCGCATTTCTTATGGGAGGCCGGTTTTAGTTGGGACAGGGATTCCCACGGCGGTTGTAGCTGAGCGTTACAAAGCCGGAGAATCTATCGACGAGTTGGCGGAGGATTATGGCCGCTCGCGCAACGAGATCGAAGAGGCCATCCGCTGCGAGCTCTGGCTCGAAGCCGCCTGAACCTTTAGTTTTTTTCATCGACCGTTCCCTTGGTAGAAGAATCATCGCGCAAGCGCTGCGCGAAGCCGGCGAGACCGTCGAGATTCACGACGACCATTTTGCTCTGGACGCTAAGGACGAAGTTTGGCTAGTTGAAGTCGGGAGGCGTGGCTGGATCGTGCTGACCAAAGATGATCGGATCCGGTATAGGGTTGCTGAGCAAACGGCGCTCGCCGCGGCGAGAGTAAAGGCTTTTGTCCTGACCTCCACGCAACTTCAAGGGCGCGAGATGGCCGCCGCGTTTGTAAGAGCACTCCCAAGAATGAAGCGCCTTATCGCCAGGCACGCACCTCCATTTATCGCCAGAGTTTCCAGGGACGGAAAAGTCTCGCTTTTATGATCCGCCGATGAGATTATCAGGACAAAAGCACGACGCCATCCAATTACGGCTTAGGCCTCGAGCTTCCATAACTTCCTAGTGACCCCTGGTGCAGAATGCGGTTATTTCCATGTTTCCGGAATTCCGGAAACATGGAAAGTTGCTATACGGAGGTGCAAACAACAAGTTGCGGGTTGGACCAACAAGTTGGCTATCGTGAATGCATGTGACGAGTTGAAAGATCCAAGCAAAGAAAGTCAGACCCCCATACTCTTCCCGACAGCCGTACTCTTCCGAGCGTTACGGCTACTGAAGCGAGTGGGTGAAATCAGCGCACCGTGAGCGAGCATACGCTCGTTCTCTCTGATCGTGATCCATTGAGGAGAGACAAAATCACGGATGTAAGTGACCGAGGTAAAATTTAAATGTCGTAAACTGGCAAGCATTTGTCTGCTCACTACTTTTCACTTTTTATTTTGCTTTCCAGTTCGGCGTTCCAGCCCTGCGATGAAATTTTTCTCGATGCGGATTCAATCCAAAACCTGTCCTGAGCCAAGTCGAAGGATCAGAAAGCAAATTCGAAATGAGTGGCGGCTTACGGGTTCAAGTTAGTCGCGCTGTCGAATCCTAATTTGTCTGTTTGCAGCCGAGCGAGTTGTCAGGACCACACCCAGGATTTGGCAGATAAGTTTCGCAACGACAATGAGTTGGCGTGGCCCGACCGCTGCAAGTACCACCAATATCACGCACATATACAGAGCGCATGAGGATAGTCACCGTATGGACATTTGCTGCTGATCGAGATACAGGTTGCGGCGAAGTTCTGGCCTTAATTCCCTTGTAATAGAGAGGAATAGCGCATGCGCTTTGGGACCTTTAGTTATAATCCAGCGCGACCTGGAGTGCCGGAAACCGAGCGATTCGAGGAATTGCTGCAGCAGATCCTGCTTACCGAACGGCTTGGTTTCGACGAGGCCTGGTTTGCCGAACATCACCATTCCGATTACGGAACCCTCGCGTCTCCCAACCTCATCATTGCGGCGCTTGCCCACCGCACTAAGCGGCTGCGGCTCGGCAACCTGGTCAATGCGATACCGCTCCACGATCCGATGCGTCTTGCGGAAGAATGCGCAACGCTGGACATTCTGACCGGCGGACGGCTGAACGTCGGCGTCGGCCGCGGCGTCGCGCGCGATGACATCAAACATGGCATCGATACGGATACGGCGCGCGCGCGCTTCGAGGAAGGGGTCGGGATCCTTGTACGGGCGTGGACCGAAGACACCTTCACTCACAAGGGTTCCGGCTGGAATTATATCGATATCTCGTGCCGGCCTCGGCCGGTCCAACGGCCTCACCCGCCCATCTACTACGGCGCCACTTCACCCGACAGTCCAGCGGTCGTCGCGCGCCGGGGTTGGAATTTGGCTCTCGCGCGCCAGCCGATCGCCAACTGCGCGCGCGCCATCGCGGCCTATCGGGCGGAACTGGCGGCACTCGGAAAGCCGCCTGAAAGCGGCGACGCGATCCTGGTCCGCGACATCTACCTTGCCGACACCGATGAGCAAGCATGGGCGGAGGCTCCGCTGCAGATCACGCGGTTCTGGCAGTTGGCTACAGATAACAATTGGTGCCGCGACCCGATCACGACGGACGATCTACCGCGATTCACCAAGCGCTTTCCCTATTTTCCTGGCGGGCTTGCGGTGGAGCGGATCGAAGAATGGGGAATTTCGCTGATCGGAAGTCCCGAAACGGTGCTGAGAAAAGCGCGCGCGATGATCGAAACGGCGCGGCCGGACTGTTTGGTTGGCTTATTTAGTTTCGGCGGCCAGAGCCACGAGCAAGTGACCCGCTCGATCGAGCTGTTCGGGACCAAGGTGATGCCCTACTTAAGAACGGAATCCGCCGGCAAACGCGCCGTCGCCTTAGCGGCATCTAACTGATGCCTGATCGAACACCGCGATCGGCTGAGCCGCCCGATCAAGAAGATACTTCTGGAAATTCTACCTCGGGGTTTTCCCTGCCCGCCCCTTCAGAAGTCAATACCCAGACCCCAATCCGTTCCGTCCTGGTTTGTGAAAAGATGCTACCGGGCGCACCTGAGGCCGATCTTCTTTGGAAAGTCGGCTACGCTGCGGCAAAATCAGGTGTGTCATGGAGCGGCATTAATTGGTCCGGCCGGAGAGGTAAGATGGCAAACGCCCGGCCGTCGCGGTCGGCAAACTCAATTTCCCGCGCGCCATCCTCGTAGATCATCACAATGGTTCCAATCTCACCCCGGCGCTCGGCTTGGTCCGATTCCTTTGCTGCTGAGAGAATCGCATGACGCTGCGATTCCTGATTGCTTTACTTGTTTTTGAAACGAAACTCCACGCCCTGCCCTGGCAACATCACTCCGTCAAATTTCCAACTTCGCGGACCGTTTGGTTTCAGCTGATTGTGTGCTGGGTGATGTGCCTCCAGATCAACGATCATATTTGGTGGCAAGTTGGCAACGACGAACTCAGGGTTGAGGCTCGCCGTCGTCATCCACCACGTAACGATGTCGGGCAGGTGGACCACTTCCTCGAAATGGATTGTAAAAGGCATCTTGTCCCGATTGTGGTCGAAATTAACGGGAAATTTCAGAACTAATCCGTCGGCAGATAGCAGCTTTTTAAGTCCTTCGCCGACGTAGGTTTGATGGTCCTTTGATGACGAAGGTCCTTTTTCAACCGAAGTGAAACGCTCCGCGACAGAGCCGGCTCCTTTTGGATTTCGATGAGCGTCAAGTTCGTGCTCGACATAAAACGTCAGGCCGTCCTGCAAACTAACAATCTCATAGTACAATGTCGTCTTCGATACATACTCCTCGCCGTCTTTCGGTTGGGGTATGTCCATTGTAAGACGAAAACCTTCACGTATCACCGGTTGGCTAATTACCCGCTGACGAATTTCCTCCCAGACCTCTGGAGGTACTGTCCGCCGCATTATCGCATCTAACCCATTCGCAAACATTTTCCTTGCTAGACCCACCTCGATGACGAAAGCGATCAAAGCAGAAATGCAAAAGGCAATACCCAGATCGCGAAATATTTCAGCGGCCAGCTCCCCCAATGCTTCTTTCCATTCATGGGAAACATATATGAATGCCACTCCTACCAAAAACACGATCAAGAGTAAGGTCCACAATACGGCCGACTCTTTTGCTTTCGCAGTAAGATGAAGTTGAAGACGTCTTAATACATTCAAGAACTTTATTCCTTCTCAGGACGGGATCACTTGCCTTCCTGCAAGAGTTTGTTGAAGTACTCCAACGTTCCTGAATCCCCCCCTATTGTCAAGGAAATTTTGGCCGGAGAAATGAGGAAGCGAGCTTTGGACGAAGCGGTTTCGTTAGCGGCTCTGACCATATGCCGATTTCGCAGTGGATTCCTGTTGAGTCCGACAGGCTGCTAGGGTTTCGAAGCGGGAACTTTCCAGTGGCTCGCGCGGACAACGCCCGCCTGCTCGAGCTCGCCAATTTCGGTGTCGCTATAGCCAATGCTATGGAGGACTTCAACGGTATGCTCGCCTAACACGGGCGCAAAGCGGCGAAAAGTCGGCGGCGTGTCGGACAAGCGGAAAGGGGACGAAAGTTGCCGAACCGTTCCTTCCAGCGGATGGTCCAGCTCCAGCACCATCCCGCGCTCCTTCGCAAACGGTCCTTCAAGCACTTCGTCGAATTCCAGCATGGGCACAACCGCGATCTCCTTGGGGATAAGCTCCAGCCATTCGTCGCGTGTCTTTGTGAGCATGTGCTCCTTGACCTTGCGTATCAAATCCTCGTCGCCGCCGGGCCTCGTATCTCGCATTTCCGGCAGCCCAACTGCGTCGCAGAAGGGAGCCCAGAAATGCGCCTGTGCAAATGCCGCGCTGCTCAAGTATTTTCCGTCTTTGCATCTCAAGTTGCCGATGCTCGGGAAACCGCGCCGGCGGACGCTCTTTTTGCGGAAGTAATCGGGTACGTTGGCATTCACGAATGCAGTGCCGCCTTCCACCAGGGCGATGTCGACCTGTTGTCCGCGTCCGGTTTGCTCCCGCGCCCAGAGCGCGGCCTGGATCGATATTACTGCCAATGCAGCGGAATAGCTGTCCACGGGCTGGAAGAGCATGTCCGCGGGCTCGCCGTCCTGCCCCGTAGTTAACGCGCTAACCCCGGACATCCCTTGCGCGTTGCGCTCGTTGCCGGGCCATTCGGTAAAGCTGTTGCCGAAGCCGTAACCGCTGAGCGTGGCGTAGATCAACCGCGGGTTGATCTTGCTAAGCGTCTCGTAGTCCGCGCCTAGACGCTTGTAAACACCGAGACGAAATGAACCAAAGAAGACGTCTGCGTCTGCAACCAGCCGATGGAAGATCGCTTGGCCTTGCGGCTTCTGGAGGTTGATAGCGATGCTGCGCTTATTTCGGTGGGTGTGGTCCCAGGCATTGGACCGGGCCTCGCGTTCGATCGCTTCCTGATTAACGGAGATCTTGTCCCTCGATGCACGGGCTGCCTGTTGATCGCGATAGGCACTCCGGTCGGCGACGTCCTCGATTTTCAGAACATCCATTCCAAGATCAGCAAGCATCCACGTTGCCATGGGGCCTGGCACCAGCCTTGTCAGATCGAGCATGCGAAAACGTTCTAGCGGAAGCGTCATCTCGTTGGCTCCTTATTCTCCCGTCCAGACCAAGACTCAGCGCCGCGATGTGTGGCGACACCACGGTGGCTGACTCGATTCGTGAAACGTCCTCTGTAGAGGAAGTTTAAACACCCTTTTTCTGACGGGAGCTATATCCCCGGACCGGCGAGCCGTCAAGCGCGCGAGTGTTTGTACATATTGGTGGTGTGAAAGCGAGAATCTCCGAAGACCGACCGCTGGCGTACGTCACTTACAGGCTCAGCCGGCTTGACCCCTTTGGGCTCTTCTGAAGTGAGCGGGTGAGATCTGCCCGCCGAGAGCGATTTTTCAACCAAAGCGCTGATTCTGTTCACGTGGCCGGCCTTGCGGGCAAGCGGCGCATCACGTAGGATTGCTTCATGCTCGATTGGAGCCAGTGTCCTGCCGTCGAACGCGTCCCGGGAAAGGTTAGCGGTGAATGGCTGTTCAAAGGCACACGTGTGCCGGTCAAGGCGCTGTTCGAGAACCTCGAAGACGGCGCGCGAGTTGATGATTTTCTGGCGTGGTTCCCCGGCGTGACGCGTGAACAGGTGGAGCTTGTCCTCCGCCACGCGGAACGCAGTCTGGCTGTGGCGTGACCGCGGATCTCCCGCCAGGCAGGCATGAGAGTTCTCTTTGACCACGGAACCCCAGTTCCGTTGCGTCACGCATTGACCAACCACACCGTCTCCACGGCCCATGAGATGGGCTGGGCTGATCTCGATAACGGCGCCCTCCTCAAAGCGGCTGAGACGCGTTTCGAAATTCCAGCTCGGGATTTTGCCTGTCCGCGCCGTCGGAAGTCATTAATTACTTAGCCCAGACCCCAATCCATGCCGTTCCTATCACGTGTAACCGGCGCTTCACTTCGAGGCCCTTTCTTGGCATCATGCCGCGAATGGAAACGCCGCCAGAACCCGCCGCGATCACAGCAGTATCACTCTCGAGCCTGGTAGGGCGCGTCCATTGCTGAATTCCTACAAACCCAACCCGATACAATCATCGGCCAATTGGTGACAAACAGCGCCTTTTCTCTACTTGCAACACAGAGGGATGCTTGGTTAGGACAAATTAGCTTGCTGCAAGACTGCCTTATCGGATTATCGGGCGCGTTGTTTTTGGAGTTCAACATTCCACGCATGGGCCGGCGGATCGATGCGTGCTGCTGATTAGCCCAGCTGTGTTTGTAATCGCGCCCAAAATGAATGGAAACGTGTTAGGACAACGTGGTTCGACCTCGTCGGAGATCTTCCCTCAATCTCCAAAACGTTGACTTTTGCGTGGGTGAGGCACAAGTGCTACACTGTCAAAAAGGAGAAAACAAGATGCCCGCAAAAAACCCTAGAGTAAACGTGGTGTTGGAAAAACCTCTGTACGATCGCGTTCGAAGGCTGGCAGCGAAGGAGGAGATTTCGTTGTCTTTGAAAATCAGAGACCTGGTGAAAGACGCCCTTGAAGCTCAGGAAGACATGGTGCTGGCCGAAATCGCCGAGGAGCGCGAAAAGACCTTTCGGCGGACTCGGGCGCTAAGTCATAAGCAGGTTTGGGGCTCATAACTATCCGCCCTTCATGGCTTACACGCTAGTTTACCATCCCGAGGTCAAAACGAAGGATGTTCCGAAGCTGAATCGAGATGTCGCCAAGAGAATTCAGCGCGCAGTAGAAAACCGTCTGGCTGTCGAGCCGCAAAGATACGGGGAGCCGCTTCGCCGGACCTTGAAAGGGTATTGGAAACTGCGCGTCGGAGACTATCGGGTGGTGTTTAAGATCGTAAGAAATGAAGTTTGGATTTTCGCTATCATGCACCGGCGGGATGTTTACCAGAGAAATTGAAGCGCGACTCTCTATCCAATAAGTAATTCTCTGCCGGTGGCGCCAATCGCAGCGATGGGGGACTGATCGGATCTCCAACGGCAAAAGGAGGATACGCGATCGAGCTGTTATCTCGAAGATGCCGCCACCGAGTTTCAAGTCCAGGGCCTGGAGCTCGACTGGGCGTGCATCACCTGGGACGGCGACCTGCGTTTCAACGGTTCAGGCTGGAACTTCCATGATTTCCGCGGCGACCGCTGGGTCAATATCGCAAGTACTGAGAACCAGCGTTACCGCCGGAACGCCTACGGCGTCCTACTTACCCGCGCACGCCAAGGAATGCTCATCTTCTCGACCCGCCCGGAGACCCGAGTGATCCCACCCGGTCGCCTGAGTCTTACTATCCAACTTTCAACTATCTTACACAGCTCCGTATTCCGGCCCTGTGAAAGTTTTCTTCGATGCGGATTCAATCCAAAACCTGTCCTGAGCTACGTCGAAGGATCAAAACGGCCAGCGGCTTAAGACGTGTGATTTTGCCCCCAAAAATGATCTTCTAAGGCCAAATAACTGGCGTCGTTTGACAGAAAACCTTGAAATGACAGCCACTTGGCGTGGTCCGACCCGCAGACCCTTTCGTGGAGGCGGTAGAGGCGTGAACAGTCCGGCGGATCGTCTATGACGTTGAGAGCCGGTCGGGAAAAGCCGCCGCTCGTTAAAGGGATAACCCGCCGTCGTGGTCGGCTTTTGGCAGAGATCTT
>JBOHVR010000114.1:0-7059 GCA_050735755.1 Binatia bacterium | reverse complement strand
GCTGATGGGCTACGACAACAACGTTTACGTGCAGATCGGCAACATCATGCTCATCGGTCTGGCGGCGAAAAACGCCATCCTGATCGTGGAATTCGCCAAGGCAAAACACGAAGAAGGCATGGCGCTTGAGGAGGCCGCTCTGGAATCGGCGCGGTTGCGCTTCCGTCCGATCCTCATGACCGCTTTTGCCTTTATCTTGGGCGTCGTGCCGCTGATGATCGCCAGCGGCGCCGGAGCGGGCGCGCAGAACGTCATGGGGACTGCGGTATTTTGGGGTATGCTGATCGCTACCGTCCTCGGGGTGTTCCTGATTCCCGGCAACTTCGCGTTCGTCTTGGGCCTGGGGAAAAAGAAGAGACCAGTTCCGAGCGCGGTTCCAACTGTGCCATCGCATGAGGGGGCCCACTGAGATGACACCACATCAGGTTTCAGGCCTGAGGTTACGGTTTCCGGGAAGCGCTCTCGGGCTGATCGTTGCTTTTCTTCTTACGGGATGCACGCTGGGTCCGGACTATCTCCGCCCCAGTTTTTTGATTCCGAATCAGCACCGCGGCGCGATGTCGCCGAATCAGGCGGAGTCGCTCGCGGATATTCCCTGGTGGGAGCTCTTCAAGGATCCTGTGCTGCAACAACTCACCCGTGATGCGATCGCCAACAATTACGACCTGCGGGAGGCTGCGGCGCGTGTAGAGGAGGCGAGAGCCCAGGTCGGAGTGGCGCGCTCATTCCTCTATCCGCAGGTAAACGCCAATATGAGCGGTGCAGCGGAACAGGTGTCGCGCCGCACCGATCCACCGCAGTCGCTGGGCTCCAATCGAAGCTTTCAAAACTGGTTTCTCGGCTTGAGTATGGCTTGGGAACTCGATGTGTTCGGCAGAATTCGACGGGAGACGGAAGCGGCCACAAATATCTTTCTTGCGACGGAACAGGCGCGCCGGGGCGTGCTCATCACGCTCATTGCCGATATTGCGCAGGCCTATTTCAACCTTCGGGAGCTCGATCTCGAGCTCGAAATCAGCCGCCGGACGCTCGGAGTCAACGACGAAACAGTGGAATTTTACCGGCGGCGGCTTACCGGCGGCGTTTCCAATCAGCTCGAACTTGACCAGTCAGTGGCGAACCGCTCGCGCACCGCGGCAGGAATCCCCGAGATCGAGCGCCAGATCGTGGTCCAGGAAAATCTCATCAATTTTCTCGTCGGGCGCAATCCCGGACCGATCCCCCGGGGCGCGGCTTTGACGGACCAGTATCAGCCGCCGAATGTACCGGTGGGCTTGCCCTCGGCATTGCTCGAGCGCCGGCCCGACGTCAGGGCTGCGGAGGATTTGCTAGCGGCGTCCAACGCCAACATCGGCGCAGCCAAAGCACTCTTTTTTCCGAACTTCTCGTTGAGCGCGGCGCTGGGAGGCGCGAGCCACGATCTATCGAATATTCTGGACAAGCGAGCGCAGATCTGGTCGGTGGCCGGCGGTGTGCTGCAGCCGGTTTTTCAAGGGTGGCGGATTTTTTTCAACTATGAGGCGACTAAAGCTCGCTTCGATCAGGCCCTGGCGCAATACGAGAGAGCGGCGCAGAACGGCTTCCGCGAGGTAGCGGATGCGCTGGTGAGCGTGCAGAAGCTGGCCGAACTGCGCGCCGAGCTTGAAAGGAGCGTTGCAGCGCTCGGCAACGCAGCACGGCTGTCGCGCGTGCGATACGACACCGGACTGGCGAACTACTTGGAGATCTTGATCGCGGACCAGCAACTTTTCGATCAAGAGCTGTTGCTTGCGCGCTCGCGCGGCGCCCAGCTCAATGCCGTAGTGCAACTTTATCGGGCGTTGGGCGGAGGATGGCAGCCGTAAGATAAGACGAGTTCAAAACGTTCAAGTCGTTCAAAGCGTTCAAATCGTCGAGGAAGAAGAATAGGAAAGCGGCTGCGCTCTAACAGTTTCGAGATTGGGGAATCGGCAACCTAGATGAGTCCGCGAATCATTCAAGGCATTCTGCTCGGGGTGGTGATCGGCATCGCTGTCGGCATCGGCGCATACACTTTCGCCTATGCCAAGGGTTGGTCCTACCTCACTGATAATCCGGCGGCCTGCGCCAACTGCCACGTCATGCAGGAACAATTCGACGGTTGGCTCAAGTCGTCGCACCGCGCGGTTACGAACTGCAATAGCTGCCACACGCCGGCAAACTTCGTCGGCAAGTATCTAACCAAGGCATCGAACGGCTTCTGGCATTCATTCTTTTTCACCACCGGCGGCTACGAGGACAATATTCAAATCAAGCCGCACAGCCGGACGATTACCGAACAAGCCTGCCGCAACTGCCATGGAGAAATTGTCGACGCTATCGAAGCAACTCATCCGGCATCGAGCGGCGGGCAGGTCGCCTGCCTGCAATGCCACAACTCGGTGGGGCATCTTCACTGATGGTCACGGGCGTAAACGTTTCGGGAGAAACTTATGGCTGAGATCGACAACGATGTTTCTGGGCGAAGGCGCCGCGGTTTGTTCTTCCTCATCGTGGGCGCGGCGGTGCTAGTGACGATCGTCGGCGTAGCACTGCTGATGAATATCTTCGAGCGCAAGCAGGAGGCGCGTAATCCGTTTTATCGGGTGGTCGAGCTGACCGACGACACCGAAGATCCGGCGGTGTGGGGCAAGAACTTTCCGCTGCAATATGACGATTACAAACGGACGGTGGATCAAGTGCGCACCCGCTATGGCGGCAGCGAAGCCGAGCCACGCACACCGACGAAGGCCGATCCGCGCTTGGTAGTCGCTCAGTCGAGGATTGAAGAAGACCCGCGCTTGAAGGTGATGTGGGCCGGATACGCTTTTGCCAAAGATTTTCGCGAGGAGCGCGGCCACGCTTACATGCTCGACGACCAGACCTTCACCGAACGCCAGCAAGTGGTTAAACAACCGGGCACGTGCATTCAATGCCACGGTTCGGTTTACGTGCCTTACAAAAAGGCGGGGAACGGCGATCTGATCGCAGGCTTCGAGAAGTTCAATCAAATGCCTTTCTCGGAAGCGCGCAAACTGGTGTCGCATCCGGTGGCCTGCATCGACTGCCACGATCCGGGCACCATGCAATTGCGGGTGACGCGGCCCGGTTTTATCGAAGGCATCCGCGCGTCCAAAGCCTCACAGGGAATTCAGAACTACGATGTCAACAAACAGGCGACGCGCCAGGAGATGCGCGCCTATGTCTGCGGCCAGTGCCACGTCGAATATTATTTCAAGGGAGCGGAGAAGCGCCTCGTCTATCCGTGGGCCAAGGGACTCAAGGTCGAAAATATTCTGGCTTACTACGATGAGGCGCAGTTCAAAGACTGGACCCACGCCGACACGGGCGCTTCCGCGCTCAAGGCGCAGCACCCGGAATTCGAGATGTGGAACCAAGGTATTCACGCGCGTTCGGGCGTGACGTGCGCCGACTGCCATATGCCCTACAAACGCGAAGGCGCGCTCAAGATCAGCGACCATCACGTGCGCAGCCCGGTGCTGAACATCAACCGCGCCTGCCAGACTTGCCACAAGTGGCCCGAAGAAGAGCTCAAGGCACGGGTTGAGACGATTCAGGAGCGCACCTTTAAGTTGCGCAACGTAGCGATGGATGCGCTGATGGATTTGATCAAGGATCTCAAGACGGCGAGGGGAGCAGGCAAGACCGACAGTGAGCTTGCAACGGCGCAAGACTTTCAACGCAAGGCGCAGTTCTATCTGGACTTTGTCGAGGCCGAAAACTCAACTGGCTTCCACGCGCCGCAAGAGGCTGCGCGCATTCTCGGCGAGTCCATTGATTTCTCCAGAAAAGGTCAGGTCGCGCTCCGTGACGGGAGAGTTTCATTGGGGTCGCAAGCGCCTAAACCATAAATCTTTGGCTTGTTCGTTGAACGGACCACCTCGTAATCGTCGACGCCCGACTGGATCTAGTGTCCCGGAGCTTAAGTTCGTCGAATCAAATACCGGGCTCTTTGTCGTCATGCCGGTGGAAACCCGGCATCCGGACTGAAAACTCCTAGATTCCGGGTCGCGCTAGCTACCCTGTCGTGAGCCCAGTGGAACGAGCCAGCTTGCCCGGAATGACGATCCATTTCCGTTGCGCTGTTTGGTCCTAATACTGGCGGGGCGCAAGATAATCGATATTGGACCAAGGTCCAATATCCTGATCAGCTCAGATTTGATAACCAACCTCAGACAATCCGCGCCATGCAATGAAGGGCGTAGATTATGGCCTCCAGTTGTACCGCTTTCGCACTGCGCGATATTCGAAGCGATATCGCCCCGAAAAATCAATTAGCCGGATAGAGAGGGCTAAATGAAAAATCAAGATGAAGATGAACCAAAACGAGACGACAAAGGTGATGCGACCAATGATGCGCCGCCAAAGCAGACGCGCCGCCAATTCCTCAAGGGACTCACGACGGGAACGGTGGCGATCGGCGCCTTGACGCAGTCGGGCTGCGCCCCGGCGGTGCCGCCGCTCAAAACCCGCGGCGCGACCAATACCACAACGGTCTGCCCCTTCTGCGGCGTCGGCTGCGGCCAGGTCGTCTCCTCGCGGGGCGGCAAGGTGATCCACATCGAGGGCGACCCCAGCCATCCGATCAGCGAAGGCACTCTTTGCAGCAAAGGCGCCGCGGGCATTCAGGTAGTGCACAATTCGCGCCGGCTGCAGAAGGTGCTCTACCGCAAACCCAACGGCGCGAAGTGGGAGGAGAAAACCTGGGACTGGGCGTTCGAACGGATCGCCGCCCGGGTTAAAGAAACGCGCGACAAGACTTTCAAGGCAACAGTGGACGGACGCGTGGTAAACCGCACGGAAGCGATCGCCTGTCTCGGCGGCTCGGCATTGGACAACGAGGAGGCCTATCCCCTCGCAAAACTCATGAGGGCCCTCGGCCTGGTGTATCTCGAACACCAGGCCCGGCTCTGACACAGCTCCACGGTCGTCGGTCTGGCGGCCTCATTCGGTAGAGGAGCGATGACCAATCATTGGGTCGACATGCTCAACGCCGATGTCGTCCTGATCATGGGCGGAAATCCGGCGGAGGACCATCCGATCTCGATGAACTGGCTGGCGCGCGCCAAGGAGCAGGGCACCTATATCCTGCACGTGGACCCGCGCTTCAATCGCACCAGCTCAATCGCGGATGTTTTCGCAAAACTGCGCTCAGGCACCGACATCGCATTCGTCGGCGGCATGATCCACTACGCGATTGCAAACAACCGCATCCAGGAAGAGTACGTGCGCGAGTACACCAACGCCTCCTGGATCGTCGGCGACGACTACAGCTTTGCCGACGGTCTTTTCGCCGGCTTCGATCCCAAGGAAAACCGCTACGATCGCACGCGTTGGGCGTTCGCCATGGACGGCAAGGGAGAGCCACGGCGCGACCCCACGCTCAAGCATCCGCGCTGTGTCTTTCAACTCTTGAAACAGCACTTCTCGCGCTACAATGCCGAGGCGGTTTGCCGCATCACGGGCACGCCCAAAGAGAACTACCTCAAGGTTTGCGATCTCTACACCTCGACCTTCGCACCCGACCGGGCCGGCACCTGGCTCTACGCGATGGGCACGGCGCAGCACAGCCACGGCACGCAAAACATTAGGTCCTATGCCATCCTGCAGCTCTTGCTCGGCAACATCGGCATCGCCGGCGGCGGCGTCAACGCCATGCGCGGCGAGTCCAACGTGCAGGGCTCCACCGACCAGGGTCTGAACTGGGACGGCTTGCCGGGCTATCTCAAATTGCCGATCGAAGCGGACGTTGATCTCAAGGCTTATTTGAAACGCGTCACTCCGGTGGCGGCCAATGCGCAGAGCGCCAACTGGCTGCAGAACACGCCGAAGTACGTCGTGAGCCTGCTCAAAGCATGGTGGGGCGAGCACGCCAAGAGCGAGAACGACTTCGACTTTTCCCACCTGCCGAAGCTGGGGCGAGGTTTCGAAGGAAAGGGCTATGCGTTTCTCGCGCTCACCCACGCGATGCTGGCGGGCGAAATCAAGGGGCTCTTCTGCTTCGGCCAGAATCCCGTGGTCGGCGGCGCCAATGCGCGGTTGATCCGTGCGGCCATCGACAAGCTCGATTGGCTCGTGGTCGCCGATTTGTTCGAGCATGAGACCGCGCAGTTCTGGAAGCGGCCCGGCGTGGATCCGGGACGAATTCCCACCGAGGTCTTCGTTCTCCCTGCCTGCTCCGGTGTCGAGAAGGAAGGCAGCATCGTCAACAGCGGGCGCTGGGCGCAGTGGCGCAACCAGGCTGTTAAGCCGATCGCGGACAGCCGCCCCGACCTCGATATCGTCGACGGCCTCGCTAAAGCCATGAAGCGAGCCTACGAGAAGGATGGCGTGTTTCCGGAACCGATTCGCCATCTCGCCTGGGACTACGGCGACCACCCGGATCCCCATCGGGTCGCGCGCGAATTGAACGGACGCTTCCTGGTCAACGTAAACGAAAAAGGCGGCAAGGAATTCGCCGCCGGCAAACAGGTGTCGGGGTTCGCCCAGCTGCGCGACGACGGCAGCACTATGTCGGGGAACTGGATCTATTGCGGCGGCTACACCGAAGAGGGCAATCTGGCCGCGCGCCGCGATACGACCGATGCGCCCAACAAGATCGGACTCCATCCGAAATGGGGGTGGACGTGGCCGATGAACCGGAGGATTCTCTACAACCGCGCGTCGGTCAATCGCAAAGGCGAACCGTTCAACCCGCGCAAGTGGGTGATCCGCTGGAACGCCGAGAAGAAAGCGTGGGAAGGCGATGTCCCCGACGGCGGCATGCCGCCCGGCGAAACGAATCCTTTCATCATGCTCGCATCGGGCGTCGGGCAGCTCTACTCGCTGGATGTCAACGACGGCCCGTTTCCCGAACATTACGAGCCGGTGGAGAGCCCGGTAAAGAACCCGTTCTCCAAGACGCAGTCGAATCCCTGCGCTCAAGTTTGGCAGTCCAGCGAATTCGACCGTTACGGCAAACCGGCTGACTTTCCGATCGTCGCCACTACCTATCGAGTCTCCGAGCACTGGCAGACCGGCGCCATGAGCCGGAATATGCCG
>JBOHVR010000113.1:0-3777 GCA_050735755.1 Binatia bacterium | reverse complement strand
CATCGCCTGTCCGACGATAATCCTGACCGGGAGCGAGGACGGCTCCCATCAGAGGGCCTTTAAGTCAAGGCGCGTATACCCAATCGCGAGTTAAAGATTTTGTCGCGAGCCGACCATGCCTAATAGAGCGCCCTGGCTTTTTGATCATCTTATGATCGAATTTCGTACCAAGCACGGCCTGTTCCCCGCAGCCAAACCAGCCAAGTCGATTGTCTAAATAGGAGCAATCAAGGTCTGTGATGATGGTCCGGCAGAGTTGGCTTGGGCTCCAGTCTAAGGGTCGGTTTGACTATTGAACCACATGAACAGCTTGAACGATTCACAAGACTTCAACCACCTTGAACGCTTTGAACTGCTTGAACTACTTGAACGGGTCATATAGTCGGTTTGGACCGACGAGCCGCACGTAAGTTGTGACTCATCGGAATTATGCAGTCGGGGCGCCTAGCGACCGGAGATAACGACTATTTTTTCCTCGAAGCCAAGGAGATCGCATCGCGCGGCCTTCCGATGGAAGCTTTCCGCCCGATCCTCCCAAGCCCGCGCTATCTAACAGACAATGAAATTATCGCTGACAGGAACGGGGTACCTCTGCTCGATCGTCAGCTCTTCCTTCTCGATACGCGGCTTCCCGAAGACGAGATCGGAAAACGCCTCCCCGTGCTCTTCGCCTACCTCCAAGACGGCAAGTCCCGGAGCATACATCAGCGCTATCTCTGCCAACATCGTGCGCCTTGGTACGCGCAGGAAAATCGTCCGCCAGCCCCTATTGTTTGCACGTATCTCGGTCGCGGCGACGCAAAGAACGGACGGCCATTCCGCTTTATCCTCAACAATTCGAAGGCGACCGTAGCAAATGTCTATCTCGCCATGTATCCGACGACGAGCCTCGCACGCGCATTGGAACGCGATATCAGCCTAATCCGTCGGGTCTGGGAGATGCTTAATAAGATCACCCCGGACCGACTTCTTGGCGAAGGCGAGCCGCGTCCTCGAGCCTTCGGACATATCGCCTATCACGGTTCACGGACTTCCGCGGCGCCTCGAGTTCGGCTTCAGTCTGAGCCGCCTTCACCCAATCGACCCAGTCTGCGGCTGTGCCGCAGATTTGGCTCACCAATTATGTATGAGGCGGACAGATAAGAGGAATCGCTTCTCGTTTGTTCCTTCGGTAGATGCGAAAATCTTCGCGATCCACCGTGATGACGCTATGGCGGGGGTAAAGCTCGCTCATGCGGACGAGGCAAAGGTCCGCTAGATCGGGCTGGCGGTTGCGATAGCGGTTTGCCAGGGCTGCGAGTTGCGGCAAATGGTCTTGGCAGTCAAAAGCGAGGGCGATCAATCTGTCCTGGATCATTGCGAGGACAAGCGCGACGTTCCGCAGATGAAAGGCGGTTTCTGCTAGAACGGCTTCACAAGTAAGTAACGGTTCGGTCACCCGACCGGCAACACTCACGGCCCAGTCGTGGTATCGATCGTTCCGATTGGCAAAGGCGACGAGGAATCCGGTATCCGCAATGCCCTTCACGAGCGAGAGAAACCCTTGCGCTTGGAGAGATCTTTTGGACCACGCACGGCTCCTGCCAACCGCATGAAGGCTTGAGCGCCGTTACTCGCCCTTGCTTTCTCTAACTGGTCCCGTACGAGCTTTCCTTGTGACAGACCGCTTTTGGCCGCGGTGCTTTCCAACCAAGCCGCGAGCTCCTTGCTAAGGCGAATCGTAATTGTCTGACGCATTTGGCAAAAGTGTACTCTATTCGAACGTTCACTGCAAGGACTCATCCATCAATCAGAGGAGAAAAGGGGATAAGTTTATGGCGCGATCTTGCGAGGGCGTCCGCGCGCACGCAGTATTGACTCCAATCCCAAATGCTATGCGATCGACGTCTGCCAACTCTCATTTCCATAAGGCTGACCTCGCTGAGCGGATGATCTCAACAGTTCCAACTTCTTAGCCGTGATAGCTTGATTAACGAAACTCTGTCCAATTCGATGGTTGGGGAACCGGTAAGAAGTGATGATCATCCTGTATGGGAAAGGACTTGTACGTACCCTGATAGAGATGCCCGGTTCCGACGGTTTGCCGATGTAGATGCCAGCGTCGAACGTGGGTGGTCGTCATGCGCTGTACAAATCGGAGGGCAACTGGCCGGGCTCAGACTTCTACGAATCGACTTTCTTAAGTGGAGGGGAGGAAAAGCGGACGGGAAGCTTGCTTTCCTTTAACCTACTTCTCTTCTTGGTCTGCTCGCGCGGCTGAAGAGTAGATTCCGACCCCGAGCGCATTCGCGATCCGCGTCCTCCTGCGCGCGGAGCCATATGGCATACCACGAATCACGGAGTTCCGCAGCGCCTCGAGTTCGGCTTCAGTCTGAGCCGCGTTGACCCAATCGACGCAGTCTGTGGGTGTATCAAGCGGCCCGGTACTTGGTATCCATCCCCGATCCTCATTGTCCCTTTGCTATACACAGCACCAGCGCCAAACCGATAATTCCCATCCTCCCTTTTTTACTCCCTCAAGGTTTCGTAACCTATCAATCCGGCAGCGGAAGATTGCCGAAGAGGTAGGGCTCAGATGCTTAGCCGCGTCTTTTGTCGGTAAAACACCCGTGTATCAGCGTGTCGTTGCCGCCTTCAGCCTGCGTGCACTCGTGCTTGAACCGGCCCTTGGACGCGACGGGTGACTTCAGCGCCACCGGGTTCGACCTGTCAATCGGCTCGAACTCGTAGATTCCTCCGTCGGCCATCAGCGACAGAAAGAGATGACGATCCTTGATGATATACGACCGCACGAACTCCCAGTCCTTGGCAATGCGATCGTGGAGGGATCCGGGCGGGCACATCGCGCGCGTGAGCGCGAGCGGACCAAACTGGAGTTGATTCGGTTCCGAATATTTCCACGTTCCGCGCCCGCGGTTACAGTCGATTCGCGCGCTCACACGGCCATCGGTCTCGAAGGTGATCGTGTATTCGCCTTGTCGTCGGGCGTTTGCGTCGTGTCGTCACTTCCCTGGAACTTCACGAGCTGCCAGGACGTGCCGCCGAGGTCGGCCGCTGCGTTCTGCGGCGAGGTCTGCACGTGCGTACTGCACGCGGTTGGCAGCAGGAGCGCCGCCAACAACAGTGAGACTAGCCGGGTGCTCTTCACAGTGAGCCTCCCTTGATTCCTTCTAAGCTGACGCGCTTTGCGTTTGGCAGTTTCCCAGGGGACCCGCGGCTTACGAGTGCGCGGTGCGAACAGCATAGAGACATGCAGCTTCTCGGCGTCCGCTCCAGGCTTATATTAAACGCGATCGATCGACACTCACCCTGCGGCGGTCCTATAGCGAGCAAAGCATATTCGCATCGGCGAAGCTATAGAGCGAGTAAACTCCTCACCCTGGTAGCGGTGGTTCTAGCAGGCTGATGAAAAAAGACTGGGAATGCTTCGAGAGCCTCATCAGCATGAACGGAAAATCATCAACAATATCAAGTCCCGGCCGTTCGTCCTGAGCACCGTCGAAGGACTCCGAAAGGGTTTTTCCGCGACCTGCTAGACTCCGACCACCCGGCGACGGACGCCGGGATGTTGGAGTTGTCGCTCCAGTATGTCCATGCGTTCGAGCAGGCGCGAAAAGCAGATAACGTTGTCATCACATTGACTCGCGTTGTGCTTCCAACCGTGAGCGTAAAGCAGGAGCAGCACGTGGCCGCTTCCGCCGCGTTGTTTTTCATCCTCCTCCAGCCGGCGTAACAGCGAGAACAACGCTTCCATCTGCTTTCGATCAGCAAACCAGC
>JBOHVR010000112.1:0-3218 GCA_050735755.1 Binatia bacterium | reverse complement strand
GACAAAGACCCCTCCGTTGGTAGCATAAACGCCGCCGTTCCCTGCCGCCCAGTCCCGGTATTGAGAATCGGATTTATCAAACGTCGCGCCGGTCAACACTTTCCACTTTTCTTTCATGCGGCTGACGACGCTGACCTCATAACGATCCTGCAGGTTCTTGCCGACGCCGGGAAGATCGACGCGCGCGTTGATCCCATGCCGTTCCAATTCTTGTCTCGGGCCGATGCCGGACAGCATCAGCAACTGGGGCGTATTGAACACACCGCCGGATAGAATCGTTTCGCGCGCGGCCAACGCCTGACGTTTTTCTCCGGGCTCCTGGCTCGGTTGAGCATCGGCCCGATATAATCGCTCACCTTTAAGGTATTCGACGCCGACCGCGCGGTTTTCGCCGTCAAAAAGCACCCGTGTAGCCAGCGCATGGAGCTCGATGCGCAAATTCTCAGGATACTTCTTGGCGATCTGCATAACGCGCTCGCGACTTCCGACGCGAACGTGGTTGCGGGTCGTCAGCGGCGTGTAGCGAACGCCGAATGAGTCCGACTCTACTAACCGCCAATCGTTGGGATCGGCTTGCGACTTGACAAACCATCGGAGCCGCTGCAGCCTATCGCTCGCCCCTGCGAACGCCTCGCGCGCCGATTCGTGAATTACGTTCATTAGATCTTCATCCCCAAGCACCGCCTTCGGAAACGCTCTCTCGGTGGAAAGCCAACCGCTAAAGCCATGCCGCGTGGGATTGAAGCGTAAGATCTTGTGAAGCCAACGATAAGGTGGCCGATGCCGGCAGTCCTCGATGCGCTCGAAGTAATTGCGCATGCGGTCTGCTTTCCATGAAGGATCGGCCGTGATCTCGGCAATATAGTTCCAGTCTGCGTTGTGCGGGTAGATGATGATCATGGCGTTATGAGCCGTGCACCCACCCAACGTGCCCGCCCGTGGATAGAGAACGCCGCCGCGCTCGCGCCTGAACTTCGGGTCGCGCTTCTGCTGCTCATCATTGGCGTAGTGGCGCACGAAAAAATCCCACCTCATCGCCGGGTTTTCGGAGGCGAACGCATGAAAGGCGGGAACGGTGTAGTCTTCAGGTAATCGTGGGCCAGCGAGATGCGCGGCGTCGCCACCGGCTTCCAGGAGCAAGACCTTAAAGCCCGCCTCAGCGAGGTTCGCTGCAACGCAGCCACCGCCAGCCCCTGAGCCGACGACAATGTAGTCATACCTCGCGGGTCCGTCGCCCGCTGCGCTCATTTTTTTCGACCTTTTCCCGCTCTTGCCCTAGAACGTCTTTAGAAAGTCGATTAGCGCCCACTTATCGTCGTCGCTTAAAGGCGGCTCTTCCTTGAAAAGATCGGTGCCAAAATAGTGTCCTTTGTTAACGACATAGTCCGGACATTTACTAAGTTTGATCAGCCTATCAATCAACTCCTTGTCGTCCTTGAATACCTTGGCCGCCTCTTCGTCGCTGGCCCCTTCGACTTTCTTCAAGTCCGCCTTAAGCTTGAGCAAGAGCCTCAGAAGTTCCCCTTTGTTCGATTCCAGATCGATGCTAGTAAGCAAGTTTACCGGCGTTCCCTTGGGAATCGGACCGATCTCAACCCCTCCTTCGCTGAAGAGCCACGGAAGCCAGCGATGGAGCCAGGGACCCCAATCGAGCAATTTCTCTAAACCATCAGGTAAGTACCCGGCCGCAACCTTGATATGGGTTGTGGTCGTCGTCCGATAGATAAAACCTGGAACGTTAAGCGCTTTGGACTCGGGTAATCCAAGCTCTTTAATGACGTCGATGTCTTTCTTTCGCTTCTCGGGCCAGAGCATCTGCTGGATCGAATCATTGAAAGAGTCCATCCGCGCCTCGACGGAAGCCTCCCACCGGAATTTTCCCACTGAGTTGTTGAGGAGGAACGGAGCCGTCGACCACAGGCTGATCAGCGAGGGGGGACGGGTGTAACCGCGACCACCCCCGGGCAACTCATATTCAAAGGTTGATCCATCGATGGGGTTGTAAAGCGTCATCTTCCCAACCGAGGGCAAGTCCTTATAAGTCTGGGACGAGAAGTTGTCCCAGATGTTCCCTCCCAGGGCGTTCGTCGCCAGCGGGCTGCAGGCGTTGGTCTGCAGCAGCGTGACGGGTATGCGCCGCTCAGTCGACAAATAATTGTCCGTGAGAAAGTCCTCGGCCATGACCATGGCTGTCATCTTTTGTTTGAAGTCGTCGGTCTTGGTCCAGGCCCAGTATTGATCCCACTTCGATTCGTCGACCTCCGCCGGCGCCTGGGGAATCTTACTCGAGTGGCAACGCGCGCAGTACTGGGCGAACACAACCTTGCCTCGATTCAATTTGGCCTGATCCTTCGTCAGATATTGATCGCCTCCCGGAGCGTCCTTGAGCAGGTCGGGTTTTGCCGTCTTCAAAAAGAACAACGCCACATCCGCCGTCTGCGCAACCGTCGCATTCCAGTAGCTCGAGTTATTCTCCGCGTCCTCAATTTTGATCGGGGTGATCTCCTTGCCGCCGACCAGCGCATTGAAGTGCAGCAGCCACTCTTCGCTGAAAAGTCCAATATTGATGAAGACGCGATTCAGCGCGCCCAGAATTCCGACGGAGTCGGACCCATCTTTGAGCACGCGCGGCGTCCACACCGTATCCGGAGCCTTGTAGAATTGCGAGAGCGCGGCGGTTTGAGGAAAGTCGTTGAACTGCTTATTTTTGAGGCCTTCGCCCGCAAGTTTCTCCTGGCCCCACCGCAACGCCGCCTGCAAACGCGGGCCGACGCTGTAGACGGCGTTCATGGTCCGCGGATTATTAATGTAGTCGGTGGAAATAAACGACGTATCCAACGTCCCAGGCAAAGACGTGTGCAACAACTGGTAAACGAAACTCGATTCGTCCTTCTCCCAGAAGAGGATACGGTCGACCCAGAAATACTGCGCGCCCGGGTTGGAGTTGAGATTCTCCCACGTCGGATTTTCAGGATCTGCCGGAGGTTTCACCGGGCTCGGCCCAACGTGACAGAAACCGCACGACATCCCCACGCGGTAGGGACGCACCAGGTCTTTTTTCTCATAGTAGTCCCGGTCCTTGTAGAACCTCTCAGCATCCCAGTTTTTCTGAGCCTTCTCGTCGAAGTCCGGGTTTGGGAATAGACGCAAGCCGACGACGCCCGTCGCGTAACCGTAGTAAGATCCCACCGGCATATTTTTGTTGCGCGCCCCGATTT
>JBOHVR010000111.1:0-10668 GCA_050735755.1 Binatia bacterium | reverse complement strand
CATAAGAATAGGCTCGGGCCATTCCCGCTCGAAGCCTTCGCTTTTCCATTTGGCGGTCGCATCGATGCCCATCTTGGAACCGTAGCCGCTTAGCGGCGCGGCGTGATCGAGCACGTCGACTGGCCCCTCGACAAAAATCACATCCCTCTTAGGATCAATGTGATTACCGACAATCCAGGTTACTTCCGCGAGGTCTTGGATATTTACGGTGTGGTCAACGACGATGATATTTTTTGTAAACATCATTTGCCCCATGCCCCAGAGGCCGTGCATGATCTTGCGCGAGTGACCGGGGTACTCTTTCTTGATCGCGACAATGGCGAGATTGTGAAAGACGCCGTGAATCGGGAGATTAATATCGACGATCTCGGGAAAGGTAAGGCGCAGCAGCGGAAGAAAAATTCTTTCCGTGGCCTTGCCGAGGTAAGCGTCCTCCATCGGCGGCCGGCCAACGATAGTCGTGAGGTAGATCGGGTTTTTCTTATGCGTGATGCATGTCACGTGAAAGACCGGGTAGGGGTCGGCTAATGAATAAAAACCGGTGTGATCGCCAAACGGTCCCTCTGTACGCATGGGTTCAGAGGGGTCAATGTAGCCCTCGATCACGATGTCCGCGTTCGCCGGCACCTCGACGTTAATCGTTTTTGCCTTGACCAGCTCGACGCCTTTCTTGCGAAGAAAGCCGGCAAAGAGAAACTCATCGATCTGATCCGGCAAAGGCGCGGTAGCGGCATAGATCAAGGCTGGATCACCCCCAAGGCAGGCAGCCAGCTCCATCCGCGTTTTCTCCTCGGTCTGACGCCGGTAATGCCGGGCGCCGCCTTTGTGAATATGCCAGTGCATCGCCGTGGTGGTTGGGTCGAAAACTTGCATTCGGTAGAGACCGACGTTGCGCCGGCGCGTCCGTGGGTCGCAAGAAACCACGAGGGGAAGCGTGATAAAGGGTCCCCCGTCTTCCGGCCAGCACGTGAGGACGGGCAGGAAGGTCAAGTCAGGACTGCTCTGAACAATCTCCTGGCACTCTCCTTCTTGCACTAGTTTCGGCGTGATGGTTCCCAACCGAGCCAGTTCAGGCAGCATTCGCAGTTTGTCCCAGAATGAGCTCGGTGGTTTCATCTGCGTGAGCTGGGCAATGTCTTGGGCGATCTCTTCGATGTCGTTGACGCCCAAAGCCATCGCCATACGCTTGCAGGAGCCGAAAGCATTGATCAGTACGGGCATGTTCTTGCCGATCACATTTTCGAACAGTAAGGCGGGACCGTTCTTCTTCATCACCCGATCGGCGATTTCGGCAATTTCCAGCTCGGCCTTGACCGGATAATTGATGCGCTTTAACTCGCTATTTCGCTCCAAAGCTTGAACGAACTGGTGCAAGTTGTTATACGGCATTGTTTCTCTCGCTCAAAATCCCCCTTAATCCCCCCTTTGTCAAAGGGGGACTTTACACGACGAGAAAATTTCCCTTCTTTGAAAAGAGGGGCTAGGGAAGATTTTGGACAAGCATGATACGGCATACTTTCAGACAGTCTCTGCTGTCCATTCTTCTAACGCCGGGTCAAGCCCAAAATTCTTAGTCTGAGAGGAGCTAAGAAGTCAAGGACGAGACGGCCGCGCCGTCGATAACTTAGCGCTTGCTCCGTGTCGCTGGACCTCCACTCCGTCAAACGGAAACTGGGGATTAGAAAAAAGGTCGAAATGTTTCTTGCGCTTGGGTTGGGAATCATAACGGCGATCGCCAATATTTTAGGGACTTGCTTGGCGATCCTGCAACGTCAACCGTCGCGCAGTTTTACGGCGGGAACGCTGGGATTTAGCGGCGGGTTTATTCTGGCCGCGGCTTTGCTGGAAATGGTCCCCGAAAGTCTCGAACGGGGATCGTCAATGCCCTTTTTTATCGCTTTGGGATATCTGTCTGTTTTCATTATTGAGCAGTCGCTCAACGTGCATCTCCATCATATCCCGGGGGAACAAAATCACGCGCACGTGCCTATCGCGACGGGTATCGCGTCTGTCGTTGCCTTTAACGCGCACGATTTCGTTGACGGCGTGGCCATGGGGTCGGCCATGGTCGCCGACACGAATCTCGGGATTTTAGTTTTTTTGGCCGTTCTGCTGCATGAAGTGCCTGCGGGGTTTGTAATTGCCGCGCTCGTGCGCGCGGCGGGATGGAGCCGGGCCTCAGCCGTGCTGGCGGGTGGTAGTCTGGGAATCGTGACTTTGTTCGGCATTATTCTGCCGTTTTGGGTTCATGCATTCAGCTCTTTCGTATCCGACGCCTTACTCGCGCTGGCTGCAGGGACTTTCATTTACGTCGGCGCAACCCTTTTGGTGCCTCTGTCTGAGGCGGGAAAATCACGTTGGATCACGTTGATGGTTGTGATCGGCTTTGTCGTGTTTTTTATCAGTAACTGGTTTGTGCAACTCTTTCTGGCAGAATCACAGTCTTTTATAGGTAATGGAGCTTGACCTCGCCGCTCTGTAACTTCTCTTCGGCTTGCTTGATTCTCTCGATCGTACCCAGGTCCTGCCAGTAGCCGAAATAATCGAACCCGTATATAGGCTGCCCGCCCGCGACCACGCCGCTGTAAGTCGTGCGCGTCAAACTAAACGGTTTGTTTTCCTCCATGTAGTCAAAAATCGACGGCTCGAGGATCTGGACCCCTGTGAACATGCGTTTTTTGGTGACCTGATTGGCCGCAGTTCTCACGTCGACCTTGAGGAAGCGATGAATGCGCCCATCTTCCGCGCATTCAATGGCGCCGAATTCTTCGGCTTTTTCATCAGGACGCAGAACCAGTGTGGCCACAGGCTTGCGGCTGGAATGAAAAGCGATCAATTCGTTCAGCGAAAGATCAATCAAAACGTCGCTATTGATGACGATAAACGGACCGCCTGCAAGGAAGCGTCTGGCTAAAAAGACCCCGCCGCCCGTATCGACCAAACCTTCTTCACGTGAGTATTCGATACTGAGACCGAATCGGGTTCCGTCCCCCAGGCAATCTGCGAGTTGGGCGCCGCGATAATGCAGATTGATGACGACCTCTCTGATTCCGGCGTGGCGTAAAAGGAGCAGCGGATACTCGATCATCGGGCGGCCCGCGACCTGGACGAGCGCCTTGGGCATGTTATGGGTGAGGGGACGGAGACGCTCTCCGAGACCCGCAGCTAGGACCATGGCTTTCATGAAAAAGCCGGATCGACTGAGATAGAGACAGGGACAGAAAACGCGACAGAATTAGAAATGAAAAAACAAGACGAGCCGGAGAGGTGCTGGGGGCTATGTCTGAAATCTCCGTCTCTGTCTACTTTTATCATCGCATCTCCGGGAAATGCTCTCCTAGCACGGCAAGGACTTTTTCCAGGTGAGAAAGCCGTTGCAGGTTGCGCTTGAGCCGGCGCAAGGTTGGAGGAATATATCGCTTGTATCCTGGCTTTCCCTTAACGCGATCAAGATAATGGAAGCGTCCTACGACCTTAAGATCTCTCTGAATGGCAGAAAGAAGATAAATTTCAAAAAACTCGTCGCGGTTCGATCGCGTGTTGTCCAGTTCGTTTTTTCGCTCGAGATAATAGTCGAGCAATCGCTGTTCCATCGCGGGAGCGATGATGCGGTCGGTTTCGCGGTCATTAAGCAGTGAAGCGAGGTCGTATTGCAGCGGCGCAAGAAGCGCGTCCTGAAAATCGATGACCGCAATCTCGTTGCGGTGCACCATTAGGTTCCAGCTGTGATAATCGCGGTGATTCAGATAGGGGGTTTGGCGGTCAAGCCGGCTAGCTATTTGCTGGAAAGAGCCGGTCAGAAGCTGTTTTTGGGCGGCGGTGAGCTTCTCCTCTCCCAAGCCGTACTCCAAAAAGTGCTCAAACTCCCACATGTATAGGCGAAAATCAAAGCGCTGGCGGAAGGCGATACAGGCGTCCTCTCTTACTTGTGTTCCCTGAATTTGGATGCGCAGGAGCTGGTCGATCGCTTTTTTGTACCAACGGCTCGCTTCCTCGATAGGCAAATTTTGCACCGCATCCCAGAGGGAAAGATCTCCTAAATCTTCTAAGAGCAATATTCCCTCCGTGGCCCACTGGCCGTAAAGCGAGGGAACTCTGACGCCGAGGCGAGTAAGAAAGCGGTGCATATTCAAAAACGGGAGTTCCGCCGGAGGCTCATCGAAGATGGCAAGTTCCTCCGAAGAGAGAGGCAAATTGCTTCCGGCGAGTTCCATCACGATCAAAGTCCGTGGCGCTCCCTCGCCCTCGAGGCACCCGCGGTGGTATCTTCGGCTCGACGCGTCTCCTGCGAGGGGCGCGAGAGAAATCAGGCGCGCGCCGGGACCAAAAGTTTCCTGCGATTTTTTTTGGAGCAGTGTTTCAAAAGGGTGGTTCATAAGGCCGCTTATTGTTGACTGTGCGCGCGGGATGTATAGTGAACTCACTCGATGGACTTTCCCAGCGCACGCGCGGTGTTTCTGGCCGTCTTATTTTTGTACCGGGCTTTACAGCTCTTTCTCTTTCGACAGCTTGAGCGGCAACTGCATCAGAACGTAAAGTTTTGAGTTTCGGGTTTCGGGTTACGAGGTTCGGGTTTCGAGGTTGAACCCGAAACCAGAAACCGGGAAACTCGAAACTATTTAAGCCGGCTCCGCCAGCGCTACACTTCTCACGTGCCGCCAAAGCCAATGGTAACCTTGGCGCCTTCGACAATGACCGGAATCTGACGGCGATTGTTTGAATGCTTAAGCATCTGCTTCAGACCGTCCTTATCTTCGAGAACGTTGATGTAGTCGAACGGGATTTTTTTCTGAGAGTATTCCCGGCGGGCTGCTGAGGTGTAAGGGCAAAGATCCTGTCCAAAGATGAGAACTTTTTCAGTCATCGGATCGCTCCACAATGATTGAGAAATTTGGTGACCAGAATACAGCAATCAGTAATCGGACACCAGCGGTTGTGTTGTCATCTTCAGAACCGCCAATGGATAGGTAAAAGGGCGGTTTGAAACCCGCCTCTGCACGTGAATTGCAAGAGCCTGTTTGCCTATGTTAGGTTTCTCGAAAATCCGCGGGTAGCCTGTCGGTGAGAAAGGCTGTGTCGATGCAAGTCGGAATCGCTCAAATCAATCCGAGATTGGGAGATCTGCGCAGTAATTTAGATCTTTACGAGGAGAAGGTACGGCAGGGCGCAAAACAGGGCCTGGATCTTTTGCTTTTTCCGGAATTGAGCCTGACCGGCTACTTCCTCCGCGATATGGTTCCGAGTGTCGCATTGAAATTATCTTCTCCCGAGATTACGAGGTTAAAAAAGCTGAGCCGGGAAGTGGCATTTGTCGCCGGCTTGGTGGAGGAAAGCCCAGACTACCGCTTCTACAACGCGGCGGTCTATTTTGATGCGGGTGAGATCGTGCACGTTCATCGCAAGGTTTACCTGCCGACCTATGGCATGTTTGATGAGCAGCGTTACTTCGCCCGCGGCGATCGAGTTCGGGCTTTCAATGCTCGGAAAACACGCTTCGCCCTGCTTATCTGTGAGGACGTGTGGCATCCCTCTACGGTTTACCTCGCCGCTCTCGACGGCGCTCTGGCTATCCTGTGCCCATCCTCCAGCCCCCTGCGTGGCATTACAGAAGGGCAGGCACAGGACGACAATGCGCGATACTGGGAAATGCTCAACCGCATGTATGCCGAGACCTTTGGATTATTTATGATCTACGGCAACCGCGTAGGGTTCGAAGATGGAGTTGGCTTTTGGGGCGGGTCGGAAGTGGTGGATCCTTTTGGCGAGCGACTCGTCAAGGCGCGCTATTACGAAGACGACTTCATCAGCGGAGAAATTGAGTTGGAAACCGCGCGCCGCAAGCGAAGCATGGCGCCGCTCTTACGAGACGAGGATCTGGACCTTACGATCAACGAGCTTATGCGCATTCGCGAGCGGCCGGACATTCGGGAAAAAAACCCGAAGTTACACGGTGCGAGGGTTAAGGGGCTGAAAAGGAAAAAATCCAAACTCCCACAGTTTGGAAACAGGAAGTAGGCTCGCCTCCTGAGGTTGAAAGGCTTGAAATTGGCGATTCAAATTCCCGTCAACGTGGATTTGTTGCGCAAGCTGCTTGTGTCTTTCATTGTCAACGAGGTGGAGAAAGTCGGTATGAAGCGCGTCGTTGTTGGGCTATCGGGCGGGGTAGACTCGAGTTTAAGCGCGCTGCTCGCCGCTGAGGCGCTGGGACCTAAGAATGTTCTGGGCATTTTGATGCCGTACAAGACTTCCAATCCACAGAGTCTTGCGGATGCGGAATTAGTGGCGAGTCAAAGCACGATTGAGTCGCTGACGATCGACATCACGCCGCAGATCGATGCCTATTTTGAACGCTTCCCCGAGGCTGATCAGAGGAGAAGGGGGAACAAGATGGCACGCGAGCGCATGACGATCCTTTACGATCACTCGGCGCGCTGGAATGCGCTGGTGCTGGGAACGAGCAATAAAACGGAGTTGCTGCTGGGTTACGGCACGCTTTACGGTGACATGGCTTCCGCCATTAATCCCTTGGGCGACCTCTACAAGACGCAGGTCTGGGCATTGGGCGAGGCCATGGGCGTTCCCGAACGGATTGTAACGAAGAAACCGTCAGCCGATCTGTGGGCGGGACAAACGGATGAGAGCGAGCTGGGTTTTAGCTATCGCGAAGTCGATCGGCTCCTCTACCTCATGATCGATGAGCGGCGCTCGGCCACGGATCTGGTGAAGGCGGGCTTTGCGGAGAAGATGATTGAAGACGTAATGCACCGCATTATGAACTCACAGTTCAAGCGGCGCCTGCCGGTTATCGCAAAGATCTCGCACCGCACCATCGACAGAGACTTCCGGTATGCGAGAGACTGGGGGAAGTGAAGAGACAGAGACAGGGACGGGGAACTATTTCTCCGAGATAAATAGGGTGTGGTTTATGCTCAATGTGACGAGATTGCACGTATCCTTAGCGGCATGCTGACCAGGCAACTATCTGTCTCTATCTGATGGTTGGCACGCTCTATATCGTTGCTACGCCAATCGGCAACCTGGAAGACATCACGTTGCGCGCCTTGAGCGTGCTTAAACTTGTTGACCTCATTGCCGCGGAGGATACGCGCCAAACACGCAAGCTCCTGAACCATTATGGGATCTCAACGGCGCTGACCAGCTACTACGATGAGGTGGAGTCCTCGAAGTCGGTCCATCTGATCGAGCAATTAAAGATGGGAAAGCAAATCGCTCTGGTCTCCGACGCCGGGACGCCTCTGCTCTCCGACCCAGGCTTCAAGCTTGTGCGGGAAGCCGTTCGCAACGGAATCCGTATCGCACCGCTACCCGGACCTTCAGCTTTGGTTGCGGCGTTGAGTGTCAGTGGGTTACCCGTAGAGCGCTTTGTGTTCGAGGGCTTTTTAGCGGCGCGCAAGAAAGAGCGACGGGAGGAATTAAGCTTGCTGCGGGAAGAAACGAGGACGCTCGTTTTCTTCGAAGCGCCGCATCGACTGCATGAGTTTCTGGAGGATGTTTTGCAGGTGTTGGGCGATCGCGAGGCTGTTCTGGCGCGCGAGATCACCAAAATTCACGAGGAATTTATCCGCGGCACGGTCGCCCGGATAGTGGAAAAAATCGCTGGCAAAGATTTAAAAGGAGAATTCACCGTAATCGTCGGCGGAGCGCAGGGAGAACAGGGTCCCACCGAAGAGCGGCTTAAAGCCGAGATCCAGCGCCTCCAAAAGAAAGGACTGCGCGTCAAAGAAATCGCGGACCTTTTAGGCGAGAAGTATTCTTATCCGAAAAGGGAGATTTACCGTCTGGCGGTAGAGGCCCGCTAGCATTTTTCTTCGTTTGCTCTTGCCTCTTCCAGTTTCCGATAAAGGGTTGTGCGATCAATCCCAAGGATGGCAGCCGCCTCGGTTTTGTTGCCATTCGTCCTTTCCAGAACCTTATTGATGTAAGCGTGCTCGAATTCCCTTAGCGTATAGCGATGCACCGCCGCTTCGTTGAGCAGCGCCCCTCGCTTTTCTGCGCTCAGCAAACGGGGCGGCAGGTCAGCGCTTTTAATCATGTCTTCTTTGCCGAGCAGAACAGCGCGCTCGATGATATGCTCCAATTCCCTGACATTACCGGGCCAGTGATAACTTAGCAGCGCGTTCAGAGCTTCATCAGTGATCCCGGATATCCTGCGCTTCGTTTTGCGAGAAAATTTTTGGATAAAGTGTTCGACGAGCAATGGAATGTCTTCAGCCCGCTCTCTCAAAGGGCAAATCTCGAGGACAATGACGTTGAGACGATAGAAAAGATCATGGCGAAATCTTCCCTGGTGCACCAGCTCATCTAACGCCTGGTTGGTTGCTGCCACGATGCGCGCGTCCACTGTCTCGGCACGGCTCGCGCCGAGAGGCCGGACTTCTTTATCTTCGATCACTCTAAGCAGCTTGGCCTGAAGGTTCAACGGTATCTCGCTAATCTCATCGAGGAAGAGAGTCCCCCCATCGGCTTCCTGAAAAAGCCCTCGCCGGTCTTTCTTGGCATCCGTGAAAGCTCCTCGGACATAGCCAAACAGCTCGCTCTCCAGCAAGGTCTCGGGGATCGCAGCGCAATTGACGGGAACGAAAGGATGATGTGCTCGGATGCTGTTGTAATGGATGCCGCGCGCTACGAGCTCCTTACCGGTGCCGCTCTCACCGCTGATCAGAACGTTTGCGGGAAGGTCCTTGATATGTTTGACCATCTCAAAGAGGTCCTGCATTTTGGCGCTCTTGCCGACCATGTTTTCCAGACCGTAGTGACCTTGAACTTCCTTGCGCAATCTCTGCAGCTCGCGCCGAAGCCCGTTCTGCTCCAGAGCGCGGCTCACGTTCAAGAGGATCTCATCGGTGCGAAAGGGCTTGGTCAGGTAAGTAAAGGCGCCCCTACGCATTAGGTCGACGGCGCTTTCGATGGAACCAAAGGCGGTGATCACCATTACCAAAGCATCGGAATCGATTTCCTTTAGCTGCTGGACCAGTTCCGCTCCTTTCACACCGGGCATCATCAGGTCGGTAATCGTGATATCAAACCTCGCCTGTTTATATTCTTCCAGCGCGGACTTCCCATCGTGGGCGATTTCAACCTCATATCCCTCTTCGGTAAGAACCTCCGCCAGAAAACGGCACATTTCCTGATCGTCTTCGACAAGAAGAATCCGCGCATGAAGATCACTGCGCCCGGGAGCGCCCGCGCTCATACTTCCAGCACCTGCCGCGAGTCTCCACTTGGCCTTGGCTCCAGCGGGAGGAGGATCGTGAATCGGGTAAACTGACCTTGCGTGCTTTCCACCTGAATGTCCCCACCGTGTTCTTTAATGATCCCATACGTCACGGAGAGTCCTAGTCCAGTTCCCTCCCCCACGTCCTTCGTCGTGAAGAACGGGTCAAAAACGCGCTCTAGATTATCGGCTGAAATGCCCAGACCGTTATCCTCACACAAGATTTTGATCCAGTTTCCGGTTTCAGCCGCCGTTGACGCATGCGCGCGCCCTCTGGCAAATTCAGCCGTTATCTTGAGGGTTCCACCTTTTTCCATCGCCTGGACGGAATTCATAAAAAGGTTGATGAAGACTTGCTGGAGGAGATCGGGATCAGCTTTGATCCTGGGAAGAGAAGAAGACGTGGAAATTTGGACATAAATGGATTTCTCATCAATCTTGTGTTGGAGGAGTTTTTTTACGTTCGACAGCAGGGAGGGTAGGTCCACGCTGCGAAAGGCCAGTTCCTTGCGTCGCGAGAATTCCAGAAGTTGACGGACGATTCCGGCGATGCGATCGATTTGCGATTGGATAATGCGTAGATTATCGTTGATCTCTTCAGGACTTCGCTGGCGGCGCAAGAGATATTCGGCTCGGCCTCCGATAATGCTGAGAGGGGTGCCGATTTCGTGGGCCAAACCCGCCGCCAGCTGTCCGGCAGAGGCGAGCTTCTCGGAGTGCCGCAAGTCGCGCTCCAACTTGACTCTCCCCTCCTGCTCTCGCATCACTTCGGAATGCGCCTGTTGGAGCCGCGCGCTCATAAGGTTGAATTCCTGCGCCAGGGCATGGATCTCATTGGGGCCGGAGACGTCAATGAGCTGTTTCCAATTTGCGCCCCCTATCGATCGGATCCGCTCTATTAGCTGATGGATGGGGTTAGAAATATTGCGATGTACGATGAGGAGGATAAGAACCGAAAGAATCAAGGCCAGACCTGAAGTGGTTGCAATGATCCGGTTACGTCTCCTCTCAATGGCCCGATCAGCGCCTGATCCCTGTCTTCCAAGCACAAATGCGCCCACAAGGACTCTCGCGGAGTCGAAAATAGGCTCGATGCGGTAGTAGACCAACCGGTCGCCCGAGGTGTAGCCATCCATGGCTTCTCCGCGGCTGAGAACGGGTGTCGGATCGAGTTGCAGAATTCGTGTGGGAGCGAGGTCGGGATAGTCTTTGGTGTCCGTGAGAGAGGCCGAGACCGCGACGGCCTCCTTATTGGTGTCGTAAACGATCAGACCGTGGGTGTTGCCCTTTGGCCCGACCTTATCGATAACTTCCTGGATGCCCTTGAGATCTCGCTTGACACCATAACTGTTGGCCAGCGCCGCCTGGATGGCTCGGCTCAAGCCCCGCATTCCCACTCTGATTTCCCTGCTTTGGTTATCCCTGTCTTGCTG
>JBOHVR010000110.1:0-3708 GCA_050735755.1 Binatia bacterium | reverse complement strand
ACTTTCTCTTTTTCCCTGCCCTGTAAATCAACACAAAGTTCTTTTTCCTCTGATTTCTCAATCCAGTAATTAGACCGCCCGGTCTCTCTGGGTTCTAGTCTTTTTCCTGTCAACCGGGGGACGCAATTTAGCTTTTTTTGCCAACCTCTGTCCTAAATTGTCCGTCAAATGCCCAATGAAGCATCGTTAAAACCAAATCCCTTCTAAAAATCTGTACTTACAGCTTGCCCTGGTCTGGCATAGTCGTTGCGTTTGGTACAAATCGGAGGCTCGATACAACAGTCGAGTCCGAAGCCATTTGTACGCCAAGCATTTCTCCTCACCTGGGCTCCGGGGAAGGACGGCTCGGCGCGATTCAAAACTATGAAAGCCGTTTCTTTGTTTATTTTTGCCGGTCTTACAGACACCCCGCGCTTCGGCGCGGCGCTGAAGCTGTAGCGGCATGACGCTTAAACTCATGAGCACCCGTGTCGGTCTGAGTTGGCTTCACGCCTTCGCTACCGCTTTGTTTGGCTAGTGAAGGTAACCAATGGGTAAATATCGTATGAACCTCAAGAATGTCAGCCAGCTTAGCCAGGGTAACGAAGCCCTGCGAGAAAGTGAGCAGTGGTTCCGCCAGATTGCCGAGAACATCAAGGAAGTTTTCTGGATCACAGACCCGGTGAAAAACGAGTGGATGTACGTTAGCCCAGCGTACAAAGAGATATGGGGGCGAAGTCCGGACGCTCTAGGCCCGATGGCGCATTATTGGCTCGGCGCAATCCACCCTGATGACATCGGTTGCGTCCTTGCCGCAGTTGTGACGAAGCAGATCGCCGGAAACTACGACGAGGAGTACAGGATCGTGCGGCCTGACGGATCTATACGCTGGATTCGGGACCGGGCGTTCCCCATTCGGAATGACCATGGAACAGTTTACCGCGTCACCGGGGTCGCGGAAGATATCACAGAACGTAAACGCGCGCAGGAGGAGTTGCGCAACCGTTATAAGGAGCTGGCGATTCTACATGATGTGAGCCAGATAACTATGAAGTCGACGGATCTAAAGCCGCTTCTGGAGAAGATCCTTGACCGAGCGCTCTCTGTTGTCTCTCTGGATATAGGTAACATCCGCCTGTTTGAGCCCGGCGGGCGCATGCAAATGGGCATCTATCGAGGTTATCGCGATCCCCAAAATGAGCGCGCGCATCATCCGGATCTGCAAGGTCTGGAAGGCGGTGTTCTCACCTCGCAGGTCATCACCTCCGGGCAGATTTCGGTCGTGGAGGATATCACGACGACGGAGGGTCTGCGTACGTTCAAGAAAGAAAGCGTGTGCTCCGCGATCGTGGTGCCCATCATGACGCGAGAAGAAAAGCTCGGAGTTATCGAGATCGGCAGTCGCGCGCCGCGCCGGTTCCGCCCCGATGAGGTCCGTCTTCTGGAGGCTATCGGTAATCAGGTGGGGATCGCCGTGCAAAAAGCCCGGCTCCTTGAAGAGACGGAGCGAAGGGCCCACGAGCAGGAAGCGCTCAATGTCATTGCCAAGGCCACGAGTCAGTCGCTTCACCTCGATGAACTGCTGGAGATCGTCCTGGACAAAGTTCTGGCGGTGACGGGACGTGAGCGGGTATCCGTTCGGCTCAGGGATCCGGGCACAGGGCACGTCATGCTGGCGGCTCACCGCGGTTTCCCGCAAGAAGAAGCCGAGGAGCTTCGTCGCAGGACCTCGCATGCGATCAGCGAACAGGTCTTTGCCACCGGGCAGCCGATCGTCATCAATAATTCTGCGGAAAGCAGTAACCGGGAATTGCTGTTACCACAGAGTCATTCCGTTGCCTGGATCCCGATAAAAACGGGGACGAACGTGGTGGGGGTTTTAGGTGTTTCCGCCGGCCAAGCGATTCCCTTTGAGCCCCGTGAGATCGCATTGTTGCAAGCGATTGGGAATATGATCGGTGTGGCGTTGGAGAATGCCCGATTGTTCGGCGAGACACAGGCCCGCTATCGGGAGCTGCAAATTCTCCACGCGATCAGCGCCACGATACTGGATTCTCTCGATCTTAGACTCATGATGGAGCGAATCCTCGACCAGGCCTTTGAGATCGGCAAGTTCGATATCGGTGTCATCCGCCTTTTGAATCCCGCGGGCGACTCCCTGGAGCCCGTGGCGAGCCGCGGCTATCGGGACCCCAAAAATACTCAAAGCCACCGCCGGAAGGTTGAGGGTTATACAACTGGAGCCGGCAGCGCCCGGGTGTTGGAGGATAAAGCGGTTCACGTGGTGGATCTCGCTCAGAGCAACGGACTGCGGACCTTCAAGAGCGAGGGCATTTGCACGATCGTCGCGGTTCCCCTTCGAAGCCATGAGGACGTGCTTGGAGTCATTCAACTGGGCACTCGCGCGCCGCGCGAGTTTCGCGAAAGCGAGCTTCGGATCTTGGAGGCGATCGGCGGCCAAGCCGGCATCGCTGTCCAGAAGGCCCGGCTCTATGAGGAAACCAGAAAACAAGCGCAGGAACTAGAGAAGGCAAATAAAATGCAGGCTGATTTCACCGCGATGATCGCCCACGATTTGCGCGCTCCGCTGGCGAATCAGATGGCAGTGGCCGAGATGTTAAAGGAGGGCGTCTTTGGAGCGATCACCGAAGAACAAAAGAAATGGCTTGAAAAGATTGAACATAACGCGGGCAATATGGTCGAGCAAGTCAGTGACTTCCTGGACCTGTCAAAACTTGAATCGGGCCGTGTTGATCTAACCAAAAAAATCCTCGACCTCAGAACGTTTATCCCCGGCGTCGCGGAGAACTACCACATCCTCGCTCGCGACAAGGGCATCTCCCTTCACTGCTGTGTTCATCAGGATCTTCCTGAGATCGTCGCGGATCCGCGCCGGCTGGACCAAGTTTTTAATAATCTTTTGAGTAACGCCATTAAATTCACGAACGAAGGCGGAACCATTGAAGTCGGAACGCGCCTGCGCAAAGACAGCGAAATTGCGGTTTACGTCAGCGACACGGGAGTGGGCATTCCGCAGGATGAGATCGGCAGCTTGTTTCAGAAGTACCGCCAGACGACGAGCGGGAAAACGTCCGAGCACAAGGGAACGGGCCTGGGACTAGTCATTTGCAAGATGATTGTCGAGGCGCACGGCGGCAGGATCTGGGTAGACAGTGAGGAGGGGAAGGGAACAACCTTCTCTTTCTCGTTGCCCATCTACGTCCCAGCGCCGGAATTTGACTCGGTTCGCAAAAATCAACTCTAGCGGCACTACACGGGCATCACGCCGTGCTTCTTTCTGGGCCTCTCCTCTTTCTTGAAGCGAAGGATATTGAGCGATTCGATCAGGCGCTTGCGCGTCTGTGCAGGACGAATCGCCGCGTGGGCGAACTGCTTGGATACGGCTTCAAAGGGTCCGCTGAAGCGCTCGGTATATTCCGCAATTTTTTCCCGGCGTGTTTTCTCCGGGTCTTGAGACCCTTCGATTTCCCTCCGATAGAGCACGTTCACCGCGCCGCCTCCACCCATAACCGCCAGTTCGATACCCGGCCACACGAATAAATGATCTGCTCCCATCTCGCGCGTGCACATCGCCTGCTTCGCGCCGCCGTAGCCTTTGCGCAGCACGAGGGTGATCTTGGGCACCGTGGCTTCGGCATAGGCGTAAAGCATTTTGGCCCCGTGCCGGATAATGCCTTTTTCTTCTTGTTGTTTGCCGGGGAAAAATCC
>JBOHVR010000109.1:0-12078 GCA_050735755.1 Binatia bacterium | reverse complement strand
AGACAATCGGAGCCACATTGTGCTTAAAAGAGGGAGGCCGGGCAAAGATCATATCGTTAAGGAGGATTGACCATGAGTACAGCAGAAGTGGTGCGCGAAGCGGAATCCGCTACCGCTGGTGAAATTCTCATCTCTGCGGACTCCCATATCATGGAGCCGCCGGACCTCTGGGAGAAGCGGTTGCCTGCTTCGCTTAAGGACCGGGCATTCAAGTTTCCGCCCCGACGGAGCGTCGGATCAAAGCCGGGAGGATATGACCCCAATGCGCGGCTCGAGGAAATGGATGTCGATGGCGTCACGGCCGAGGTTTTGTATCCCACTTTAGGGTTGCGCCTCTTTGCTATGGAGGATGCTGAAGCACAGGAGGCAAGCTTCCGCGTTGCCAACGATTGGCTTATTGAATACTGCAGCGCGGCGCCGGGACGACTGGTGGGGATCCCGATGATTTCGCTTTACAACATCGACAATGGCATTAAGGAAATGGAGCGCTGTAAGAAGGATGGGCTGAAAGGGGCTCTCGTCTGGCAGGTGCCACCCCCGCATCTGTCCTTCGCTTCCGACTACTACGACCCGTTTTGGGAGGCGGCCCAGGATTTAGACATGCCCGTTAACGTCCACATTCTCACGGGATTCAACTACAGTCGTCGCCTGGAAAAGCGAGAGGGAATTGAGGTGTACCGTGCGAGCGTCAATATCAAGTTAACGGATGCCGCCAACGGGTTGTTCGATATCGTCTTTTCGGGCGCATTGGAACGGTTTCCGCGCCTCAAGATCGTGCTGGTAGAAAACGAAATAGCTTGGATCCCATTTTTCATGCACGAATGGGACAAGTACTACTTGCGTCACAGACCGGAGCATCCGATCTCTTTGACCAAGCTCCCGAGCGAGTTGGTGAACAAGCAGGTCTTCGCGACCTTCTTCAGCGACCCGACAGGCGGCCGTCTTTTGGACTGGTGGGGCACCGACACCTGCATGTGGTCCAGTGATTATCCCCATGCGGCATCAACCTGGCCCTATTCGCGCCAAGTCATCGCTCGCGAACTGGGCCATCTGCCCAAGCCCGTTTTGCGCAAAGTGCTGCGCGAAAATGTGATCAAGCTCTATGACCTGAAAGTGCCTGGGGTTAATACATAACCACGGACAAACGATTTAGAATAAAGCGGCAATGAGGTCCAACCGAGCGCTTGGGCCTCATTGCTTATGGGTACAAAAAACATTTCTGCCGGCAGACAGGCGAATTCCCCGGGCGCTACGGAAGCGTCGCGGCGAGAAAACGGAGGACGTTCTCGCCCATGATCTTGCGTATCTCAGCTTCAGCGAATCTGTGCTTAAGCAGGCCGCCGGTAATCTTGACGAGCCCGGTAGCATCAAACGGAGTCTGCACCGCTCCATCAAAGTCGGATCCGAGCGCTACGTGATCCGGTCCCACCAGATCAACGGCATATCGGATGGCCCTGACAATCGCCGCCGCATCGTCCCCACACACCGCCGTGGGCCAATAACCGATACCGATCAGCCCTCCCGTTGCGGCGACGCGTCGAATAGCGGCGTCTTTTAAATTGCGTTGATTGTCGCACGTTCCTCTCACGCCCGTATGAGAAACGATAACCGGGCGTCTCGTCATGTTCAGAACGTCGTCCATCAGATGATCGGAAGCATGCGCGAGGTCCACGGTCATTTTGAGATTCTCCATTCGCTGAACGACCTCTCTGCCGAAGTTTGACAGTCCGTTTTTTAACTCGCCATGAGCCGATCCGCCCAATTCGTTATCAAAAAAATGGGTGAGTCCGATCATTCTGAACCCGGCAGCAAACAGCACATCGACATTGTCCGACCTTCCCTCGAGACTATGGGCACCCTCGATGCCAAGAAATCCTGCGGCCAGGTTGCGATCGTGGTTGCGCTGCTCCACATAGCGCGCGAGATCTTTGCGCGACTTCACGATCAGAAATTTTCCCCCCGAACGCGCCGCCAACTCGTGTAGTTTCCGCGACTGATACAAGGCCCGCTGTTTGAGACTTCCCCACGTTGACGGTGGCCATAGATGGCTGACCGCCAGCAAACTGATCCGATCAAAGTGATGGGTCGCAGTGCCGCCCGCGATTTTTATGTTGAGCGGAACTCTTGTCACGACGCTAAAGACCTGCAGGGCCACGTTGCCTTGAAGCAACCGAGGCACATCGAGATGTCCGTACGATCCGTGATCAAGCAGATCACGTTTCCACAGCAGGGAGTCGGCGTGCAGGTCGGCGATGAAGAGCGTCTGATGAAACTTTGTCACGAGCGGGGAAACGGTATAGGGCGGCGGCGAATTCACTCGATTCATTCGCCTTGCCGCCTCGCGGCGGCCTACGGTAAAGAACGCGGCCGCTGCAAGGAGCAGCGCAAGTGCGACTTTCAATTTCATTCTAATCTTTGGGAGGATGCCTTTTCCGAATGAAGCCTATGATGAAAGGGGGGCTTAGGTCTAGCCCTCGATTCCACGGGCTGTAGGGCAATGGCTACAGAAAATTGGCTCAACGACGATCATAAAAGGAGCGCTTTTGAGCGTAAGATCGCGTGTCTGTAGGGAAAAGCCTGCAACTGATTACAACACGCCGGGGATGGCCATGCCAAAAAAACCCTTTAAGTGCGGACCTTATCCCATACTGGCACGCTCCTTGTTTATGATTGTTGTAGACTCTAGAATTCAAGAAGGTAGGTGAATTGTTCGCTGGCGAATCCGGCGCAGGAAGACGCTCAGGCCCATTGAGGAAGAGCGCAATAACGCCCCGATGAAATTCACGCGGGAGCTAATCATAAGCCTTTTGTTAGTCACGGCGGCGTGCGGCAAGCCGGCAGACAATGAAAATCAAACTCAAGTTACCGCCAAGGCTGACGCAAGAAGACCGAGCAGCCCTTCGTCATCGACAACGTTTGAGCAGCGGCAGAAGGAAGATTACGAAACGCACCTCAAAGCTCTTCACGATAGTTATCTAAAAAGTATCGAAGACTTGAAGAGCGAGGTCCAAAAGGGGGGTGCAGAAGTGCCAAAAGACCTGGCAAGCACTCTTGGCGAATTGGAGGAAAATACGGAGACGATCAACACAATCCTGAAAAAGCTTGACGCAGCTAGTTTGGAATCATGGCAGGAACTCAAGCCCGATATCCACGAGGCCCTCGACTACTTAGAGGCATCTTATTACCAAGCCGTATCCCAGGTGAATGAGTTGGAAGAGCGGCAACAAGCGATGAACCGTAGTGCGGCGCGGCCCAAAGAAGTGACCTCCCTAAAAGCGGAAGACCGCTGACGGTGGAAAGGGTCGGTTCTGATTGTGCAATCCTTCTCTTAGGTAGGTTTCAGTCATGAAAACGCTAAGAACGGCCTGCTCATTGCTGTTCGCCGGGGCGCTTCTGTTGAGTGCCGGCGGATGCAAAAAAGACTCACAGGGTGAAGGTCCTGCCGAACAAGCAGGAAAACAGGTTGATCAAGCAATGGAACGCGCTGGCGAAGAGCTTGGAAAGGCGCTCGAGCGGGGAGGAGACGCGGCGAAGGAGGCGGGAAAGGATCTGCAAAAAGAAACGGGAAAATAAGGTTGGGAGCGCCTTCGGCTGCACCGACGCCAGCGCTCGAAAAGATTGGGCGCTTTCCCGCACCTTCCACGCCATGAGAGTTTGTCTGCGAGCGATTTGACGCTTACAATACCTGCCGTGGATTTTGATCAGCGTCAACTGCCTGACAGGATTAGCGGACTTTGGCAACTAGCCTTTAATCTCTGGTGGACCTGGCAAGAAGAAGCCCGTGAGGTATTTCGACGTCTCGATTATCCCCTTTGGCGCTTAACTTCGCATAATCCCGCGCGCATGCTCCAGGCGGTTTCTTACCAGCGCCTGAAGCATGCGGCGCAAGAACCTGCTTTTCTCGCTCTCTTCGATGCTGCTATCGAGCGTTTCGGTTACGCTTTGAGTGCAAAGGAATCATGGTGGGGACGATCTTTTCCACACCTGCCGAATCATCCGATAGCTTATTTTTCCGCTGAGTTCGCGCTTCATCAATCTTTGCCCATTTATGCTGGCGGGCTCGGCGTCCTGGCCGGCGATCATTGTAAAGAGGCGAGCGATCTAGGGATCCCTCTGGTCGGCGTTGGCTTCATGTATCCGCAGGGCTACTTTCATCAGAGTATGTCCTCTGAGGGATGGCAGGAAGAGTTATATGAATACTTAGACTGGAACCACGCACCCGTGGAGCCGGCACTTACCAAAGACAACAATCCTTGCGTCTTGTCCGTGCCCCTGGGCAACCGTGTCGTGTACGTGTCGGTATGGTGTGTTCGGCTGGGCCGGGTAAAGATTTACCTGCTGGACACATCCAGTACGCAAAATGCGCCGGCGGACCGCGAGCTCTCAGCGCGGCTCTACGGTGGTGATCGCGAGACGCGACTTCAACAGGAGATCATTTTGGGGGTCGGTGGTGTCCGCCTGTTGCGGGCCCTGGGTTACCATCCCATTGTTTGGCATTTGAATGAGGGGCACACAGCGTTTGTGACGCTTGAAAGAATCCGCGAGTTGCTGGAGCGCGGAGACAGCTTCGCGGCGGCGCTCGAAGAAGTGCGGCGTTCGACGATCTTTACTACCCACACGCCTGTAGCTGCCGGGCACGACGCTTTCTCCACGGAACTTGTGGCCTCTTACCTTTCTTGGCGTGAAGACAGAACCGAGCGATACCGGGACGCCCTTCTAGGGCTTGGGCAATATAATGGAAGTGGTGGGCGTATGTTCAACATGACGGCCCTGGCTATCCGCTGCGCGAGCCTGACCAACGCTGTGAGTCAAACCCATGGGCGGGTGACGCGGGAGATGTGGGCCCCGCTATGGCCGAGTGTCCCTGAAGGGGACCGCCCGATAAAGACGGTGACCAATGGTGTTCATGTGCCTACGTGGATCGCACCCGACATCGCTAGGCTCTTCGACCGTCACCTAAAGAACGAATGGCGAGACCAACACGATAACGCGGTTTTCTGGGCTGCCATTTCGATGATTCCAGACGAGGAATTATGGGCTGTTCGCGAGGCGTTACGTAGTTACCTGATCGCGTTCATTCGGGAGCGCGCCCGTGAATTATGGAGTAAAAAACAAGTGACCGCCCCGCGTGTTGTCGCGGCGGGCACACTCCTGGATCCGGCGGCACTCACCATTGGTTTTGCTCGAAGGTTTACCGACTACAAGCGTCCTGAACTTATCTTTCATAATCCCGAGAGGTTAGCTCGCATTCTGACGGCATTCAGGCGACCCGTGCAGATTGTGTTCGCGGGAAAAGCCCACCCGGCAGATCATCCCGGCAAGCATCACCTGCAGCGCATTTACAATCGTGCCATAGATCCAGCCTTCGGAGGGCGCATCGCCTTTGTAGAGGATTACGATCTGCACATCGCCCACTTCTTGGTACAGGGATGCGACGTTTGGTTAAACACTCCGCGAAAACCCTATGAAGCAAGCGGGACCAGTGGAATGAAAGCATCCATCAACGGTGCGCTTCACCTCAGCACTGGAGATGGTTGGTGGGCCGAAGGTTACACGGGATTCAACGGTTGGTTGATTGATGGCGGCGCTGTGGGCGATGATCCGGCGGCAGTAGACGCGGCTGACGCGGAAGCGCTTTACCGGCTACTGGAAGAGCAGGTGGTGCCGACCTTTTATCATCGCGACACTAACAAGGTTCCACGGCGCTGGCTGGAAATGGTGAAGGAGGCAATCCGGACCACCATGCCCCGCTTCAGTGCTCGCCGTATGGTGAAGCAATATGCCGAATGGATGTATGGGCCGGCGGCAGAGCGAAATCAAAAAAAGTAGTCTTTGGCGCGTCACATCGGGACGGGGCTACTGGGCGCCGGCGTCCTCGTGATTAGCGCGGCTGCGTGCAGGATTCTTTATCCTCTGCGGGCCGCCGCCAGACGGCTCACCGGGTCACTCATCGTAAGACTCGCTATGCTACTGCGCCGTCACCGTCAAATTGGCAGGGTTTAGGAATGGAAAGGGCCCAGCCGAGGTGGTCATTCCCCCGCGAAGGTTTAAGGCCCTACCGCTCGTGCTGACAACGCAACGCAGGGGGGAATCGGCGCTGAAGTGAGCCGTTGACTGGCAAGTGACTCCTGGTCTTTGACCTGCCCCGCATGAACTGGTCTCGGTGACATCTACACCCGTGGAATCGACTATTTGGGCAGCCAGGGCACGATCGATGCTATCCAGATTAGTGGCAAAACAGACTGCAACAAAGCCGTTTGGTTCAAGAAGAGCCGGAGTGAACAAGTGTTCGGCTAACTGGAGCTGAGCGGAGACTGTTTCCGTGGGCGGAAAAAAACTGGACGGGCTTGTAAACTCCTGCACCTGAGTGGAAAGCGTGCCGGTGCTTTGCGGGGTAACGGAGGGAAGCGGAAAGCCCTGCGCCGGAGCGAACAGAGTTTGCGCCGCTGCAACCCTTACGGCAAAACTAACAAGAAAAATTGTTACAGCCAGGGCAGTATAGAGTTTCATAAAACCTCCCTTTTGTACTGACGCGTAAACGGCCCTTCTATATTATTCGCGCAGTTCGGGCGGCGTACCATTCCGCGATTAGATTTGGTGGGTAAAGCGGCTGACGCTTAGCCCCAAAAGAAACCGCGCCGTTGTGGCGGTGGTTTTTCCTGGCGTGCGGTGCGCAGCGCAAAATCGATTTCGCTCACGGCATCAGTACAATACCGTTGGGCAAACCGAAGCAGCGATGTCGCAACATCGTCGTCGCAATCGAATTCATATGACAAGGGCTTCGCGTTCATTCGGCTACGGATCAGCTGCGCCTGTTCCAGAGCCTTCCGAGCGGTCAACCCCTCGGGAATCTGGTGCAGGAGAAACTCATACGCCTCGGGTGACAATTTAATTCTTACGTCCATGCCCGGCACCCCTTTCAAATAGCGCTTGGTGAGGCCAATGAGTAAGTTGGATGAAGGTCAAAGAACCGGCGGTTCGCGGCGTCGCAGGAGCTACTTCATCAGCCTCTTTGGAAATTAGCGTTCTGCTAGTAGACTTACCACCGGCTTTACAGCTGTCAAGTCCCTTGTAGTCTTGTGTCCCTTGTAGTCTTGCGCGCAGGATGACGCCCCTCGTCCAGTGCGAGTGTGGGCATTGGATATTGTGAGGGTACAAGCGTCTATCCCTATATTCGTACGGCCCGGGTCACCGTGTCCCGGGTGATTTGATAGAAACGCTGCTCACGTTACCGTCGTTTACGATCCGTTCAGGCGGCTGTTTCTAAGCAAATTTGGTGCGCCGCTGGACGCTAACCAATGGGCACGCGACTACCGGCCACGAGCGTTAAAAACACTTGGCATTAGTTATCGGAAGTTCTATTGCACGCGGCACACGTTCGTTACGTAGGACGTAAAGAGGGGGGAGCTATGGGAAGCGATTGTGGATTACTGCAAACTAGTCGTAAGCCAAGCCTCAGCATCCCCTATGGCGGGTGGGATGAAAGGTTAGCGCACCCACTTAGAAGCTAAATTGTTTGTCCTTGCCAGAATTATTGTGTTAGACATTTTGCGTAGCGCAGGTTCGAACACTTTCTGGGAGGTAACGCGTATGAAACCGATTCCGAGAAATTTCGCGCTGGCCCTGGGGCTCTGGCTCACGGCTTTTGCTGGATATAGCGACGCCGCGAGTCCCGCGTTGGTTAAAGCCAAACAGGAGGCCGAGAGCAAGGGATATATTTTCGCGACGAGCCACGACGAGATCGTGGCCACGGCCAAAAAAGAGGGCGGCATGCGCGCCGTAAGCTTCCTATCCGGGAAGATGCTGGACGCCATGGTTCGCGCCTTCAGGGCGAAATACCCGTTTCTCGACGTCCATGTGGAGGACCAAGGAGGATCGGTTGAAGCGGCGCAACGCTTTCTCCTGGAAATCAAGGCGGGCATCGCAAACTGGGATGCCAACCGCCTCTGGACCGAGCTATACGATGAGTACCTGCCGCACCAGAAGAAGTTCGACATTTTGGGCATGGCCCAGCACAAGGTGCTAAATATCCCTTCGCCGATGATCGATCCGGTTCACCGCCATGTCGTGGCGCTCAGCAGCAATCTCCACGTGCTGGTCTACAACAACAAGTTGATCCCTCCCGAAAAGGTCCCCGTAAAGTGGGAGGATCTCTTGCGGCCCGAGTTCAAAGGAAAGAAGTTTGCCGCGGATATTCGGCCCGTAGGGGTTGCGGCGCTGGTCCCTGCGTGGGGCCTTGAAAAGACGCTCGACTATGCCAGGAAGATTGCCGCGCAACAGCCCCTCTGGGGAAGAGGGCATTCAATCGTGATTTCTTCCGTTCAGGCCGGAGAGATCCCCATGTTCATGGGAACCAACTTCGGGGCGGTCAAGAGAGCACAGGCAAAAGACCGCGCCAAGGTCCTGGGGTATAAGTTTTTGGAGCCGGTTGTGGGCAGGTTGCATCTGACCGACGGCGTCCTGGCCACGGCCAAAAATCCTTATGCCGCCCTTTTATGGCTAGAGTTTCAGGCTTCTGCCGAAGGGCAAAAATTGCTGGATGAACACTGGCCTTTTGGCGCGTCCGTGCTGCTGCCCGATTCGGTTCAAGCCCAGGAGACCCAGGGAAAGACACTTTCCCTGGTCGATTGGAACCACTACACTAAGCTCGACGAGTACACCTCAAAGATTGCCGGGGCTTACGGCTTTCCAAAGGCCGAAAAGAAGTAAAATCGGCAGCGAGATTTGACGCCCGTGGATTTCAAGCCGTGCTCCGGGTGCTAAAGATTAGGCCGCGGCCGTTCTACAACGTGCGGCACACGTTTATCAGTGTCGCGCTAACGATAGGATGCAATCAGAAGTGGATCACGGAACAAACCGGAACGAGTAGCGCCATGATTCAAGAGCATTACGGGAAGTACATCCGCGACGACGGCGACGCGGTGTTGCGGGCCTACGTTGAAGGATCAGAATCAAACGCAGGAGAGGAAAAAACCGGAACCTTTTCCGAAACCTTTTCGAGCGAGTTGTCTAACTATCCGATATCTCTGGCGTCCCCGACGGGATTCGAACCCGTGTTGCCGGCGTGAAAGGCCGGTGTCCTGGGCCAGGCTAGACGACGGGGACCGTCAATGATGAGCCGTGCTGGATTCGAACCAGCGACCCTCTGCTTAAAAGGCAGATGCTCTACCGCCTGAGCTAACGGCTCGCAAAAGAAGTTAAATTATTAACGGGATTGCTCCGGCAAGTCAACAAAACCAACCCTTTGAGCCAGCCAGGAATCGGGTCCGTTTCGCCGGCGTAGAGATCAACCAACGCGTTATAACTTGGAATGTCCGCGTAATGGAGTCTGGACAGCATCTGCTTGAGCTTCTTTTGTAAAAAGTTTAGTTTAAGCTTCCGCACGATCACGGTTAGATTTCTGTGCCCCCGTAGCTCAGATGGATAGAGCGCAGGATTCCTAATCCTGAGGCCGCGCGTTCGACTCGCGCCGGGGGCATTTAAAATCAATGACTTGGAAGTTTCGGTTTCACCCGAACCCGAATTTGCTACCATACTGCTACCAGAAGCGTCTGGGATCTCTCCAAAAACGTTCTTGCAAGTCTATTAGCGGACCGAACATTCACCTTCTCCATCAGATGGCCGTAGATGTCCATTGTCACTTTATTTAATGGAAGAATGCCCCATCTGCATCTGAATGTACTTTAGGATAGCTCTCCCTGCGCGATAAGAAACTGGCATACGTATGCCGAAGATCATGTGGGCGGATCCGCGGAACCCCTGACCCGGATAGCCGGCAAAAAGCTTCGTTTATAAAAAGTGGTTCGATGCAATGGCTGACCAGAAGGGGAGGGGAATACCAGATCTTCGGGTTCAGTTCTGAAAAGTTGGAGCTTCCATTTCTTCAGCTCCAAAAGAACAATTGGGTCAACGTCAATCCGGCCTCCTTGAGTGTTACTCGATTGGTGGGAACAGGAGGCTTTGTACGCGTGACGCCAAAATTGAACAATCGCAGCCATACCGCTGGAAAATTTCTCGTCGCGCTTCTGCGGTTCCGGTTCGACGTACCCCCTTGATAGCGGCTTAACAGGCTTTGACAAGCCTTCATAAAGCGGGTAACTTTGAAACGTATGGAACAGATCACGGTTAAAGCCGTCTGGGATGACGAGGCAAAAGTCTGGGTGGCTGAAAGCGACGACGTTCCTGGACTAATCACTGAAGCCCCTTCTCCCGACGCTCTCTCTACTAAACTTGCCATTCTAATCCCCGAACTACTCGAAGCCAACCATGCTCTCCCGAGCGATCAGAAGTTTGTAAATATCAGGGTTCAGTTCCATGGAGAGCATATTGCTACCCTCCAGGTAGCCGCTTAATGGCGGACTACTCTCCCGACGTTAAACAGATCCTCCGGGAAAGCGGCTGCCATTTCGTCCGACAAGGCAAGGGTGACCATGAAATCTGGTACAGCCCGCACACCAAGAGACATTTTCCCGTAGATAGCAAGATCCTCTCCCGCCACACTGCCAACGGCATTCTCAAACAAGCCGGTCTCGCCAAGGCCTTTTGATTTTGACGGAAAACCTCATTTGCGACGACGGTAAGGGGCTATTGCAAACTCACTAACAGTCGTGTGTTGATCCAGCGTTGCCCAGAACACTTTTGACATCGGCGAATCCTCTGTTCCAAAGCGGTAAGCTAGTAACGACGAGCGAAAATTTTTTGGACTGCGCGCGCCGATCTTCGCTATATTCGCGCGCGTGATTCCTGAACACGAACTATGGCACGCAGTTTTGCTGCGAGCTATTGAGGATCTTATTGGCTCTAGTCTAATCGACCAGCGCCGAGCTCAGCAATTGATTCGCCAGAATGCTAAAGGCGGGTTTTTATCGCCAAGCCTTGAGCTGGGCTCGTTTCGGTGGATCTGCCACAATCTGAATCTTGATGCGAAGCCGTCCGGCGCCGCGCGTTTAGCTACGCGTTCGCTCAAAATCGCCCAGGAACAACCGTTCGCGCTCTAAGCGTACCATTCAGCTCGCCCAAAACGTCTTTAGCTCAGGCTGCCTGCGCGCCTGGCATGCCGAATTGCTAGGTGTCTGACAGAAAAAGGTGTTCCTCAAGTTTGTGCTTCTTTATCGGCTACGCGCATTCTTGAATCAACAATTCGTAAGAGATGACTCGCAAGCATTATCATTTCAACTGCCTCCGCTGCAGTCAGGGGCAGGTTGCAATGGCTCGTTGGATTCTTGCACAACCCAATAGCCCGGACGAAAAGATCAGCCATTCCTTGACGCTCTCCCTGGTCAGGATTTGTCAGATCGGCTAGTGGTCCGTTGCTTGGATGGAACGCGTCTCGCATCAATTTTACGCCATAATGTGTCGGGTCGTATCCACCAGCTTTTCTTACCGCAAATCATTTTCTACAAACGGAAGGCGCACGGAGAAATTGACGGTTGCCTTGGCTAAGCTATCGCTGATTTCTGCTCGCGAGTTTCGCCGAGCAAGACTTGCTTTTGATCAAAACCCACTAGCTGGAATGAATTGTGGAGGCGGTGTAGGGCGGCCAGCTGCAAACAACAGTAGCGCGAACTTGAACCAGCAGCCGAATGCTGGTTGTATAACGCCTGTTTGCCTCAACAGCCAAGATCATTCTTCTTTAAAGAACGCAACCAATGTAAGAATCACGTGGATGACGCCGAACAGCAAATAGAGAGTCCCTTCCGTCGGAAAGCGGCCCGTCGAGGCAATAAGATCACCCCAGTGAAGAAAGAACGCCCAGTACAAGGTAAAAGAGTAGGTGATCACAAGCGACAACTTGTATCTCTCCATAAGCATGCAAATGCTTATAAGGAGAATATACAAGCCCATCTGCCAAGCAGGGATGGCCAAGTTGAAATATGGAAATTGCGATAGATCCCCTGTCATTTCATGAACCTCCCGCCGTTGTCTTCAAGATGCCTCGGTGCGTTACCCGCTCTGCGGAGAGCTTGCCCGTGAAACGAAGGCAAGGGTAAAGTTTGTGATCGCTGAATGTCACTTCGAACTCTTCATCAGCAACCCTTTCGTCCGAACAGTCGCCTGCGAGTTGCGCTTTGCCGACAG
>JBOHVR010000108.1:0-4411 GCA_050735755.1 Binatia bacterium | reverse complement strand
ACACAGTTCTGTAGGTGCCATTCACGACCGCGGGAGAAGTCAAGGGGGGCCGACTGTCGGCAATCCGTCGTGTTTCACGGATGTCCGCTTGGTAAGCCAGATCGAGGCCGATGGCGGATGGGAGATACCAGGCGCCTTCATTTCCGCAAGGGATGAGGCCTAAGAATCTTCCACCGGCCTTACAAAGGATGCCAACGCCAACCGACGGTATGTGAGTGTCACTATCGGAAATGGCGGGATCGAAAGTACGGCTGGGTACCGGCGTCGCGGAATATAGGTATCCTGCACGTGCCGTTACATCCCAATGGCCTAGCGCTGCTGGCTCAATCCATTTGTACTCTGTTCCCACCATTACTGTGACGGAGCTCTTCCAGTTCCGTGGCACACGAATCACCGTTCCACTACTCAAGTGAACGTCGGTGTTCTTAAACGCATTCCAGCCAGTGTAGTCAACGTCTAACTCAACCTTCCACTCGCTCTGGCTGTTTCGGACGGGCCAAACGGCACCCGCCACCGTGAACGATTGTGGAAGGACGAGCTTAATTCGAGCATCGGCGAGTGAGGTTCCAGCGGCGTGAAATTCTCCTTTCAAGTGGAGCGTTGCCCGGCTTCGATATAGGAAACCAAAGCTGCACCAGGGTAAATTGTTCTCCGAAAGACACGGCGTGTAGCGTAGGCTCAGATTAAAGCCAGCGGCAGTATCTTTGCCGGTGACCTGCAGCGGCGTGCCCGCCGGAGGCAATCCTGGAGCTCCAGAAGATTTGAACTGTATCTTGGCCTTGCCCTCCCCGATTATGTCTTGAAAGGTATAGATATCGGCCCCCGCCGCGATCGAGAGCTTCTCTGTCGCCTTGAATGCGATCACCGGTCTGATTTCGATCAAGGGCAGGCTTGCGCGTGTCGAGGCCGTATTCAGGGGACCATCGCCGGGCCATCTTATTTTGAGACCGAAGGGACTAAAGACGCCGATACCCAGCGTCACACGGTCCAGCCGGTCAAAGTCTAAAGTATCGGCGAGCGGTGCGAGATTGGCCGTCAGATAAAGGTGAAGAGGTGGAGGCACCGAGATAGTTCCCCCAGGATCTCCCTCGCTTTTCTCTCCGGTCAAGCTGTTTTTGAATTTCGTGTGACCACCGACCAGAAGAGCGCCGTGCACAACCTGAACGCCTTTGAGCTGACTCAACCCGGCGGGATTGTACACGATAGCTGAAGCATCGTCGCTCTGTGCCGTAAACGCATTGCCCTGGCCCGCGGCTGACGCGCTCTCGTCATAAACCCGAAAGCCACCGGCCTGCGAAACGGAAGGGAATCCCAAGGCTAGCCAGATCACGGCGATCAGAATCGCCGTTCGCCTGTCGGAGTTTATCCTAAACACCATCTGCACCTCCCCTACGCGTTGCGGACCGTGGGGACCACGACCCCATGGACTCATCCTGCTCCACCGTCGTCGCCCGGGGACTTGTTGAAGCACTGGAGAACGGCGCGCTCGAACTGGATGGCATCGAAAGGCTTCAACAGATAGGCTTGCGCGCCACTCTCAATGGCTTGCAGGGCTCGCTCGCGAGCGTCGGCGGCCGTAATCATGAGCACAGGGATTTTGCGACCTTGAGTTCGCAGATACTGGAGCACCTCGATGCCACCCAATTCCGGCAATCCGATATCCAGGATCGCACCGTCAAAAACTTCCCCACAAAGTAATGCAATGGCTTCGCGCCCGGTCATCGCCGCTTTGACAGCGTATCCGGCGCCTTCCAATCGGTCGATCAAAAACTGTCTGATGTCCGGGTCATCGTCGACAATAAGCATCCGTTGCATCGTGGCGGCGATCTCCTTGGACGCGCCAGTGGCCTTTTGCGAGGTAGGTAGAGTGACATGAAAGGATGTGCCCTTCCCCGGCTCGCTTTCGATAGTAACCTGCCCGCGATGTAATTCGATCAATGTCTTGACGATGGATAAGCCCAAGCCGAACCCTTTAACCTCGCGCCTCCGATCGCTCTCCACCCGATAAAATGCTTCAAAAACCTTCGGCAGTGATTCGGGCGGGATGCCGTTGCCGCTATCGGCGACCGACAATTGCGCCAGGCCTCCCTTTAATTGTGTGACCGAGATTCGGATGTGTCCCTGTGAAGGAGAGTATTTGATCGCATTATCCACAAGATTCGTAACCACTTGCCGCAACTTATCGGGATCGCCCCACACTGTGAGCTGCGGGTCTGAGCAAAACAGCTCCAGAGCTTGATGTTTGCCTCGTGCCACTGGCTGCATGTGTTCGATCACATCTTCCGCCAATTGTTGGAGTTGGACATCACGGCAGGCTAACTGAATCCTTCCTGCTTCGATCTGTGCTTGGTCGAGGAGATTGGCGATCATGCGGTGCAAGCGCCCCGTATTGGCAGTAATGCGCTTGAGATTTTGGGTTTGTTTTTCCGTGAGGGGCCCTCCCAGTTCGGCCAACATATTGTCGGCGAAGCCTTGAATGCTTGTGAGCGGGGTCCTTAACTCGTGAGAGACATGTGCCAGAAACTGTGACTTGAGATTATCAAGTTCTCTGAGGCGAGCGTTTGCCGCTTCCAGCTGGGCGGTTCGTTGATGCACCTTGGATTCGAGACCTAAATTCAACTCTTCGATTTCGCGATAGGCCCGTGCATTATCGATTCCGACGGCTAATTGGTTGGCGAAGGTGATCATCACCTCAAGATCAGCATCGTTTAGCGAACCCTCACTGACGCGAACCACGATGATGAGGCCCAGGATGCGGTGTTTGACTTTCAGAGGGACCGCGATAAACGCTTTTGTCCCAACTAGACGGACCAGCTCCACGGCCGTCGAGAACTCTGCCACATCCTTGACGAACAGGGCACGCTCGCGGAGCACCACAGTTCCTTCAAGGCTGTGAGGATCTCGGACGACAATCTCGAGGGCTTGCACAGGACGCGCAACCTCTTCGCTTACGTCGATAATCCAGGCGTTATTCAGCACGCTGGAGACCGGGTCGTAAAAGGCGAGTATTGCGCGATCAAAATTCAACCCTTTGATGAGCGTCCCCAATGCCGCCGAGATCAGCTCTTCGGGATCGTGGCTCGAGTTCAGCAAAAGCCCTGTCTTGTGCAGCAGAGTCAACTCACTTACCTTGCGCTGCAAATCCGCCGTACGCTGCTCTTGCTCGAGATAAGCTTCTCGTAATTCTTCGTGCCGGGCATCCGTCGTAAGTGCTTGCTCCTCGATTATTTCCGCTCTTCGTCTCAACTCCCGGCGGAGGACTAAACGGCTGTGCAGCTCCCAAAGCGCTAGCGCTGGGAGGAGGGAGAAGAAAACGTTCTCGACTAGAGACGCGAGCGGGTTCAGGAACCGCAGAGCGAGAAAAGCCGATAATGTCATGCCCGTTGCCGCTGCCCACGAGGTCCATGGCCTTTTTGTCTGCGACTCCCACGTGATGTCCCATTCACAATACGGATCGCCATTGACCACACAGGCTCGATCCGTTACTCGTGCGGGGAGTAGGCCATGCACGGCCTCCGGGACAGCGGAGGCAGCGGCTTTGGCGGTGGCGCAAATCTCTTTGACACACGCCTTCCGATACTGCCCAAACTGCCGCAGCGAGTTCTCCGAATAGGTGAGCCGTATGATCGCACGATTCTCTTGTATCTGAATCGCCTCGAAACGAAGAGCCTTGGCATACTTGCCACCAAAATACGTGACCATCTTAAAAATCTGTTGGACGGAGAAGGGGCGCCCTAATGCTTGGATCATTTTCGGAATGAGTTTCTTACCGGTTTTCAGATGGAAGTCTGGATCCTCAGCAAGCATCGAACAGAAGTTTAGCTCATGAAGCGTGAACTCGTGCGAATAGCTGTTCCACGGGTTTTTTAGGAACGCTGGCGTGACGTGATAAGTGGGGTCCGGGATACGCTCGTTAAGCAGCCGGGCAAGCTCCTCGACAGCATGCTTTGCGGCCTCGCGGCCCTTCTTGCGGGTCACGATCTCTTCCAGAAGATCGATGTGAACACGCATGGTCACTCCGCTCACGTCATCGATCCTCTTGCCGTCGGAAGTTCGCCCAAATGGCTGGAACTCCATCCGCTCTTTCTCGATGATGCGGTGGTCCCTGGACAACAATTCCATCACAGAATTCCTTTTAGGATGGCGCAATGGAGCACGGCAAATGGCCTCGCGATCACGAGATGCTGCGCTTTTAAGCGCCCGAAAAGCCGCGTGAAGAGAACGTCCCGGAGGGTGAGTTTGGCGCGGAGAATATATGATCGCGAAGCGGGATGTCAACTGGGGTGAAATCCCGTGTGGTAGCTTAGCGAAAATGTCACCCCAAAACTGCTTAGCGAATCTGTCACCCTGTTAGGTAGGATCTTCTCCGCAAAGGAGGAGATCGGATGACGGATTCGGAGTTAAGGGTGAG
>JBOHVR010000107.1:0-5452 GCA_050735755.1 Binatia bacterium | reverse complement strand
TGGGTGCCGACGCCGCAAGCGTTGGTAGACAAGATGCTCGACATGGCAAGGGTCACGGCAAAAGATTATGTGATTGATCTGGGTTCGGGCGACGGTCGCACCGTGATTACCGCCGCAAAGCGCGGTGCCCGCGCTCGCGGCATTGAATACAATCCGGAAATGGTGGAGCTGTCCAAACGCAATGCCGCGAAAGAAGGCGTCGGCGACAAGGCGACGTTCATGAAGGCGGATCTGTTCGAGAGCGATTTCTCGCAGGCCACCGTAATTACAATGTTCCTGCTGTCGAGCATCAACCTCAAGCTTCGCCCCACGATCCTCAATCTCAAGCCGGGCACGCGCATCGTGTCAAATACTTTTGACATGGGAGAGTGGACACCCGACGAGACCGCGAAACTGGAAGGTTGCAGTAGTTGGTGTACGGCCCATTTCTGGATCGTTCCCGCCAAGGTGGAAGGCACATGGAAGCTGCCGCAAGGAGAGCTCGCGCTTAAACAAACATTTCAGATGTTAAGCGGCACTCTTAAGTCCGGTAACAATAGCACGCAGGTAACGGACGGCAGGCTGAACGGCGATCAAATCAGCTTCACTGCCGGCGGCGCAAAATACACCGGGCGCGTAAGCGGGAGCTCCATGGAAGGAAGCACCCATAACGGTCAATGGAGCGCGACGCGTATTGCAAAGTAAAAATTTCGGAGCCCATTCCTAATCTGCCGTAAGCTCTGCTCAGCCAAAAGCAGTACTCCTCCAGCGCGCGCTACTCCTTAAGTCCTAAGTTGCACGCCATTGCATCCAATTTGCGGATCGAAATTACCGAAAGGCGGCCTTTCTTTCTCCCAATAAAAAAATGTATAAGCCACCTGCCGGCTGATCCTACGAGAGGTAAGATGATAAGGAAGATCTGCCGGCGGCACGATTTAGAATGTAGGGAATTGGGGGGGGACGTTAACCAAGGATAAATGTCCAAGATGGGAAACTCACATGAAAAAGTCACCCTCTTCATCCGCTAATAGTGATTCCCTAGCGATTGAACGAGCGCCTGACTAAACTCAGAGAAGTGCACAGCGTAACCACGTCGCTCGATCAATGTGACTGAACGAAACAGTCCAGCCCGGCTCGGCTGGGAAATAAGAGCAGCCAATAGAGCAAGCCGCTCAGCTTAAACATCGGAGGAACACACATGAATGCATCGTATTTTGTCCGGCGATCGTTGCCGGCGCTATTTCTATTTGTAGTCGCCGCCTGTGGCGTCGCGCAGATCGAGACGGCGAAACAAGAATACCAGCCGCAAGTGGGCCAGGAAGGCAAGGATGTGATCTGGGTGCCGACGCCGCAGCCGGTTGTGGAGAAGATGCTCGATATGGCGAAAGTCACGGCGAAAGACTACGTGATCGACTTGGGCTCGGGCGATGGGCGCACAGTGATCACCGCGGCTAAGCGCGGCAGCCGCGCGCTCGGCATCGAGTACAACCCGGATATGGTCGAGCTGTCCAAACGCAATGCCGCGAAAGAAGGCGTCGGCGACAAGGCCACTTTCGTCAAAGCCGACCTGTTCGCGAGCGATTTCTCGCAGGCCGACGTGATCACGATGTTTCTGCTGCCTACTATCAATATTTCGCTGCGCCCGAAGATCCTCGATCTCAAGCCCGGCACGCGTGTCGTGTCGAATTCCTTCGACATGGGTGAATGGAAGGCGGATGAGACGGCCAGGGTAACGAGCGGCTGCAGCGGATATTGCACGGCCTATTTGTGGATCGTGCCGGCAAAGGTCGAAGGGAGCTGGCGCCTTCCGCAAGGAGAGCTCACGCTCAAGCAGACTTTTCAGATGATTAGCGGCACCCTACAATCCGGCAATCTTGCCACCTCGATCACGGGAAGGCTGAACGGCGGTCAAATCAACTTCACTGCCGGCGGCGCGCAATACACCGGGCGCGTAAGCGGGAACTCCATGGAATGAATCACCAACAACGGTAGGTGGAGCGCGACCCAAGCGGCGAAGTAAAAATCACAAGAAATATCAAAGTCCTACCGATTCTCGATCTCTTTGATCGTCTCGGGAGACAGCGACGGTTTCACGAAAGCATTGTAGATACAGTCGTTCTGCAGCCACATGATATCGGCTCGCTGCTCGACGGCTGCGCGCATCTCCGCCTGCAGATGAACTTCCATGCAGTGCTGCTTGATCACGTCGATCACCATGTTGCCGTGGCCTTCGTCGTGGTACTCGTGGGCATGGAAAAAATCCAAGGCAGCCGGCGGAATCCAGCTATAGTGCTTTTCCAAGGCCCGGCGTTCTTCGCCCATTCGCTTCGGCCCTCCGCCTTCGAATACCAGGCCCGTGCCGATCGCCACCGCCCAATGACTCCGCTGAACCAGGGAAACATACATTTCCAACGCCGCGCGAATGCCCGGCAGGGGCTCATAGTTCAGAAGATCGTCTCGTTGGATTCCGATACCCTCGGCGAATCGAAGCCAGAGTTCCTGGTGGCTGGGATATTTTCCGCCGAAGAGGTCCTCTCCCTCCTCCTCGACCATATTCTCCAGCAGCATTCGTCGCAACTCGGGAATCGGGCACTTTTGATAGCGAATTCCGAAGAAGCGATGAATGTTACGAAATTCATGGAACTGATTCTTCGCCCATCCCTGTAGTTGTTCTTTCGTGAGCCGGCCCGAAAGCAGCAGTTGCCGGATCGGATGGGGTCTCGGGTGACGCTGTTCTAGCGTCTGCTGTAGGTCAGCGATCAGCTCATCAGGCTGGAGTAAGGTCTCCATAATCCGCATCGAGGGTAGATGAACTAATTCATCTTGAGCAGGCGTTTGATATTGCCGGCCATGATCAGGCGGAGATTTTCGATCTTGAGCTTGAGATGCCTCTGGGCGTGCTTGACGATCTTCTCGATCTCCCAGTCCATCGGATTAAACGGATGATCCGAGCCGTATAAGACGCGGTCCGGCCCCGCCCATGAAATCGATTCGCAAAAGAACGGCAACCATCCCACTCCCGAGCTGTCCATGTGGACATTTTCACACCTCTTGGCGATCTCGACGACGTCTCTCACGCCCTCCACCAGTCCTGAATGGCCCATGATTACGGGCAGCTTGGGAAAATCTTTGGCCACTTCGCCGATCCGTTTCGGACTGGCATTTTCCCCTAACCCGCAGTGAAAGAGAACGACGAGGCCGTGATGCTGTGCCGCTTCCATGAGCGGGTAGACCTTTTCTTTATCGTTTGCCGGACAGTGTTCTATCAACGGATGGATCTTGATCCCTTTAAGTCCTAGCTTGACGCCTTCCTCGAGCACCTGAAGCGTATCTTTCGGCCCGTTGCCGGGGCTCAACCTCATAAAACCATGGATGCGTCCCGCGTGCTGTTTCATCGCGTTGGCGATGTACTGGTTGGTTTCTCGATAATCGGAATGCTCTCCGATGCCGATCGCAAAAGTGACGACTCCATCCACGCCGGCGTCGTCCATCGATTGCAGCATGTCCTCCGCCATGAATCTCATGATGGGGGGAATCTGGTGGATCGCGAGTTTCTTTCTCGCGCCCATGTGCGAGTGCGCGTCGATGACCTCGATCTGTTCCCCCTCGACAGTAATCATGCTTCTCTCCTTAGGACTTTTCGGCAAGACTAGCCGATAGAAGAGTCAGTGTCGAGTGATTAACCCAAAGAATTCTTGCCTATCTCGAGCGTTGCTCGGTTGTGGCGGGAGTTTGTCGGTAATTGGACTTATCCCCCTTTCGAATCTCCCGGAATTACAATCTCAACCGCAGAAACACTCATTCCAAGCCTGTAATAGTTTCGGTTCTGGCTGCTGGCCAGAGGGAGTCCCGTTTCTGATCCGGGCCACCTAAAGTGACGGATCAACGGTGGCTGTCAAGCCGTCCGCTGGATCCGCTGGCGAAGCGCTACTTCCACTGCTTTGCTTCATACAATGTTTCTGGTGCAATATAGTCCAACATATGTTTCAGGCGCACCAGCGGGTCACGCCTGGACATAGAGGACCTCTGCCTCGGCGAGAACCTCCTCACGGAAGTGCTTGCTCAGTGAATTGGGCGTGTTGATGTCAACCCTCCGGCCTCCCAGGAGTTGCGATAATTCCTGTTCCAGATCATAGAGCTTAAAAAAGCCCACTCTGGCATCCGGCTCAAATTCAACCAAGACATCCACGTCGCTGTTTGGCCCGAAATCATCCCTTAACAAAGATCCGAAGAGCGAAAGCTTGCGAATGCGGTGGCGCCGGCAAAAATCAGCGATATCGCTTTTCGACATGGAAACCTTTTTATCAAACAGTGAATTCGTTTCCCTAACCATGACTTCTCTTTACCCGCATCATTTCGTCACGATTTAATTGCCGCGCGGACACGACCTCCACGCAGTCCTCTCAAATCGCTTCCAGATATGCGTAGTTGAACTGCTATCCTCTGACAAGTGCTTCAGCTGGCTCGGACAAGAGCCAGGGATCTTTCTCTATCGTGAGGGCTGGCCGATGAGGACGCGCGCGACTCAATCCAGGACGTTGCCGGTCCAAAGTTCTTTGAGGAAATGCTCCGTCGGCATGAACTTCACGCCGTCATCGGCCTTGCGCGGCCTCTTCTCTGAAGGTTGTGAATGCCACCATACAAATCGGCAACTGCATTGCTGAATTTCATGAAAATTGGCAAGACAGTTGCCAGATTGCATCAGTTGAATCACTTAATTCTCACACTCCCCCAAATCCCTGGTCCTGGGCTTCCGCTAAGAGCCACGGATCTTTGACCTCGGTGGTGGGCGGCTTGCCGATGAGAACACGCGTCACCTCTCGCGCGGCGTGCGTTTGGCAATCGCGGTAAGACTCGTCCGAGTTCGCCGCGGTGTGGCAGGTGACGATGACGTTAGAAATCGTGAGGATTTTGTGATCGCCCGGCATGGGCTCCGGGTCCGTGACGTCGAGGGCGGCGCCGGCAATTTGACCGGATATGAGCGCGTCGTAGAGCGCGTCTGTGTCGACAAGCCCGCCGCGGGCGCAGTTGATCAGATAGGCCGTCGACTTCATTGCCGCAAACTGAGCACGGCTAAACATCTTGCGTGTCGTGACTGTGAGCGGCGCGTGGATACTGATGAAGTCGGATGTGCGGATAAGCTCATCGAAAGAGACCAGCGGCACGCCAAGATCTGCCGCGATCTCCGGGTCGAGATACGGGTCTACGGCCTGCACCTTCAGCTTCAATCCCTGCGCGCGGGGAGCGACTTGACGCCCGACGTGACCTAGTCCAACGATGCCGAGAGTCTTTCCCTCGATGCGGTAGACGGGGCCGCGATACGCGTGCAGCTCCGCAGTGTGGCGCCGCCATTTTCCTTCGTGCACGTACTGATTCATGCGCACCAGCTTGCGCGAGATGGCGATGAGCAGGCCAATGGCCTGCTCGGCAACCTCGATAGAATTGCAACCGGCCGCGTTGCACACAATGATGC
>JBOHVR010000106.1:0-5130 GCA_050735755.1 Binatia bacterium | reverse complement strand
GTTCTACAAAGGCAAGACCATCACGATGATCATCCCTTTCGCCCCTGCGGGCACGACCGACATAGGGGCCCGCATCGTAGCCAAATACCTGGGGAAACATATTCCGGGAAACCCGACGATCGTGTCGCAAAATATGCCGGGAGCAGGAGGAATGATCGGCGCAAACCACATGTACAGTATTGCCAAGCCTGACGGCCTCACCATCGCAACCATCAGCCGCGCCCATTATCTGGAGCAAATGGTGGGGCGGCCCGAGGTTCGTTTTGATTTTCGCAAGTTCAGTTGGATTGGAAGTTTCAACAGCGCATTGATGATGCTTGCTTGTCGCACGGATTCTGGCTTCACAAGCCTTGAGAAGCTGCGAACGGCGAATAAACCGGTACGAATCGGGCAAGGCAGCAGCGGCAGCATCAGTTTTGTCTTCAGCAGCCTCGTCGAAGAGGCGCTCAACATAAAGTTCCGGAATGTCATGGGATACAAATCAGGGCGCGATACGGATCTAGGTATGGAGCGCGGGGAAGTCGATTGCCGAGCGAGTTCGGACGTTACCATAGGCCGCTCGCCCTGGCGGGAGTGGGTCGAAAATCGCTTTGTCACGTTCATCCTGCAACAGGGACCGAAAAAAAGCCGCGTCTTGCCGCGAGAGATTCCCACGGTCTATGACCTGGCCTCACCGGACGCCAAGCCCGTACTCAACTTGATGGATGTGATGCTTGCCTATACCGAGTTCACCGTTCCGTTCGCATCGCCTCCGGAAACACCCGCAGGGCAACTGCGGCTTCTTCGCAGCGGCTTTGAAAAAATGCTGGCTGATCCCGAATTTGCCGTCGAGGCCAAGAAGCTGGTTGAGTGGGACGGAAGCTATCTCAATGGGGAACAACTCCAGGCTAGAATAGATAAGGTAGTTAACCAGCCTCCCGAGATTCTAAAGCGGATCAAAGAGATCTTGCAGTAATCTCTCGCGCCCTCCCGCTCTCACGCCACACTCGCCTGTTTAATTGATCACCTCCACCGTGCAGGTGCGGTTATTTTCAGAGATTAGTCGTATCTGCGTAGATAAGAACCGTCCGATCGTGTCGATGTTGGTTTGCGTGTGGCGCGACGGCGGAAAGGTCGTAAAGGCCCCGCCTTTGGCCAGCGCCAGCGGTAAGAGCAGCTGATCGGCCAGGTGCTCACCGACCGCCACATTGGATGCCAAATACCGGCGCGTCTCGAGCACTACGTTTTCAGCGACAGTCTCGGCGCGCACGCCGCGCTCGCCAAAGCCGGTAAACACCTCTGTAACATTTTCGCTTTCCACTTCGAGCATGACGACGTTGCCGGGGCCGTGCGATGACACGTGCTCGATCTTCAGAGACGAAGCTTCCCACGATAGCTTTTCAGCAATGACCGCGAGTTCCCGCTCCGCAATGTTGCGCGGCAAGTTGGCAACCAGCGCTCGCGCCGTCCGACCACGTGGTTCTCCGCGCTGCGTGAGTTCGAGCGGATGTAGCTCAGCCGGAGGCTGCATCGTGACTTTTACGTTGCCTCCCCCGGCCGGATAAAATCCCGCACTGATAAGTTCGAGCTGCACGCGGGCACCGACGCGATTTATAAGCGGCACAAACGTTTTCGCGAGAAAATCGTACGGCGGCGCGGCGGTATTGTGGGTCCCTCCCTCGAGCGTGAGAAAGCTTGGCTTGGATGCCAACATGAGAGCGGGCAAGACGGTTTGCAGCACAAGAGTCGTGCTCCCCGCAGTGCCGACAGAGAACTTGTATTCACCGGGAGTGACATCTTTTGGAGCAAATGTCAGTTGCTGTGAGCCGAGCGCATCACCGCTGACTTCCGCTCTGCCGACTTCAGCCGCCGCCCTCACAGCCGCGAGATGCTGCCGCTGCAAGCCTGGTCGCTTGCGGCCCGCCCGGATCTTCTCAATCCGAAACGGCGTCCGCGTGCACAAGCTCAGCGCTAGCGCCGTCCGCAGTATCTGCCCGCCGCCCTCGTTATGTGAGCCGTCAACCGTGATCATCCGTCATCTTCTTTATACCAGCAGATACCGACCAACTCCCACATCATTTGTATGAGCTTGGCCCAGCACGAGTCTTAGCAATGAGCGAAACTTTGCCCTTGGAATAGGTAGATTGCTGTGGTAGATATTACGCAATAAATTGTGGTGTAAAGTGCATGGCCCGAGGCAAAGAAAAAAAGGTCATTCAAGTTCCAATCGAGGACGAGTTGTTGAAGCGGATCGATGCGACCGCAGGCACAGTTGCTGAGAGTCGCGCCGCCTTTATTCGGGAGGCCTGCAAGCAACGCTTGAAAAATTTGCAGGCTAAAGAGCTGGACCGCCTTTACGAGGAAGGATACCGAAAGAAGCCGGAAGACTTGGACTGGGCCGACGCTTCGGTCAAACTTTTATCCAAGCGGCTGCCGAAAGAGAAGTGGTAGATGAAGCGGGGCGAGGTTTGGTGGATTGACATGCCACCGCCTGCGGGACGCCGACCAGCGGTACTCTTAAGCCGGGATTCAGCCTATCGGGTGCGGGCGGCTGTGACCGTCGCGCCAGTCACGCGCACCGTACGCAACATACCGGTAGAGGTTCTCTTGGATCAAGGCGATGGAATGCCGACGCGCTGCGCTGTGAATTTGGATGATATCACCACCCTGCCCAAAACACTCATTGGACAGCGGATTACAGTCCTCTCCTCTGACAAAATCCACCAAATCGATGAAGCCATCCGCTTTGCTCTGGATTTAGACTAGCCTGCTTCCGCAGCAGCTCCCGCCTGCTTGCGCCCGTCCGAACTTCTCGATCCGAAACGGCATCCGCATGCACAAGCTCAGCGCCAGCGATGTCCGCAGGATCCGCCCGCCGCCCTCGTTATGCGAACCGTCAATGGTGATCATGTCGGGTGCTCTCTTTTCTATCACTTCACATATTTTCGTCGCCACTCTCATCTCTCGGAAAGGGAGTGTCAGCATTCGAACCGGCTCTCAGTATCTTTTGTTTCATTCGCTGATTTACGCCGAAGCTGGGTTCTCCTCTTTCTCTCGCCTGCTGTCTGGCGAGTGTTAAAGATCCGTATTCTTGGTTAATAAGTGGCGTAAAAAGCACTATAAAATAGTTCCGAAAGGAGATTGTTTCATGGACGATTTGGAAGAGGCTCGCGCTCGATACAAGATTGATAATGACGACTTCGATGATGGGAAATGTGAAATATGCCACGAAAACGTCCCCGTGACTTCGGTCATCCTAACTTTCTGGTTGCGGGTGCCGTTCGACGACTTAGCCGAGGCAGATCGAAAGCGGCTGCTGAAAGAAGCTAACCAAAAAAAGGAACCCATTCCCGAAGGCATGAATTGCATGTTGGATCCTCTTCTGGGTGGCGAGCTCTGTAGGTCCTGCCTTGCAAAGGGTCTGCTGGCATCAAGCTTGCGGCTTGACGTTGTTCACCCGAAATGACACACGGCAAAAGAGGTTAAGACGTACATCGCCGAGGATTCTAGCGGTGTGGACGTTTAGATTGTCGTCAAACATTGGGAACGAGACAGCGCAAACAAGCAAAAGTGCACAGAATGTGAAGGGGCCCAACGTTTTGACAGTCAGGGAAAGGAGCAATCCGGTGTCACTAAGAGAAACTCTACGCAGACGGTACGAAAAGCATGCGTCGGAAGCAGATGTGCCAGGAATCGGCGAAGGTCTCCCGAAAATGAAAAAGGGGCCGATCGCCAAAAACTGGCCAAAAGTACAAGCTTTGTGGGAGTTGATCAAAGATCCAAAGGCTGCGTGGTCCCAAAAGGCCATAGCGATTGGAGCACTGGTCTACCTCATATCACCAATCGATGCGGTTCCAGACCCAATCCCGGGCCTAGGCTTGTCTGACGACGTGGCTGTGCTTCTCGCAGCTATCGCCGCTCTAGGCGTCGCGCTCCAGAAATATAATAGAGACCGCCAAAGAAGTTACTCAAGTGAGGGCCCAAGTTAAGCTCGCCAGACATCGCCAGATAGTGACCGCGACGGTTATCGGCGTGAGCGTAGTAGCGGCAATGGTAATAGCTCTCGCACTGGTGTGGAGTCGTTTTGTTTGAGCTTCGTCGATGACTCGATCTAAATAGCCGTTGCAGTCTGGTTCTGTGTGTTTCGAGGCGCCACAAACGGAACCCTGTGGTGAAAGGGGCCATTGGTTTATGGGAAGACTTGATGATCTCGTTCGGTTTTATGAGATCCTCTCCGACCTGGAGACCCGAGTTGGTGGCAAGGTGAAACTTGCAGATTGTCACGGCAGGTTGGCGTGGCCACAGCGGGGTGTCTACTTTTTTTTCGAGGCGGGAGAATATCGCTCAAATTCCGGCGAAGGCCTCCGGGTCGTGCGAGTTGGAACGCATGCGTTGTCACGTGCATCAAAAACAACGCTTTGGCAGCGACTATCTTGCCATAGAGGCCCGCATAATGGCGGCGGAAACCATAGGGGTTCAATCTTCCGGCTACTGCTAGGAGGCTCGATCAAGCGTCGGGACGCTCTTTCCGAGATCCATTCTTGGGGATTGGGCAGCGACATGGCAAAAGCTGAAAAAATTCTTGGCGTTGACAGAAATATTTTGACACAAATGGAGCACCCTCTAGAAGGCATTGTTAGTCGCCATATTAGGTCTATGCCTTTCCTTTGGATTCGAGCTGACGATCCGCCCGGGCCTGAAAGTAACCGTGGCATCATCGAGAGAAATTCCATTGCGCTGCTCAGCAACTATCACAAGCCTCTGCTTGACCCAAAATCGGATGGTTGGTTGGGGAAATTTAGCGACCGCCAGAAGGTCACAGATTCAGGACTCTGGAATAATAACCATGTTGAGGAGAGTTACGATTCAACCTTCTTGGAACTGCTTGAGCGGCTCGCGGTTGAGACGTCACCGCTCAAGTGGTCGTAGCGCGTAAATGATCCTGGCGCCTTGTGTGACTTGCTGTCCAGTTTCCAGGGGTATTTTGTCGCCAGTCTCGAACTATAATAGTGGGAGGTAAATCATGACATTGCCGATTTCAGCGATTACAAAACTTCTTGCACAATTAGCCGTGATCGCACCTCAGATTCCCGCCGCTATCGAACAGATTCGTCGATTAATTGATGCAATCCGAAAAGGCGGCGGTAGTAC
>JBOHVR010000105.1:0-1683 GCA_050735755.1 Binatia bacterium | reverse complement strand
CACGGAAGGCCACTTCAAGTCCTAAGACTTCGGTATAGAAGCGCATGGTTTTATCCAAAGAGTTTGTCTTCAAGCTTAGGTGCCGCAGGCCGACGGTGCTGCGTCTCATAGAGCGCCGCCCAAGCGATGGTACCGGCCGCGAAAAAAAAGCAGCGGCTCCCCCGTCGTAACGTTGCCGCAGATCACTTCGGCAAGATAAATCGTGTGGTCGCCGCCCTCGTAGCGCTGCACGACCTTGCATTCGACGTGTCCCACCGCCCCGTCGAGAAGAGGCGCGCCGCTGGCACCACTGTGCCATGAAAGTCCCTTGAACTTGTCGATGCCTTTAGTGGCAAAACGGCGCGAGATTTCTTCCTGTTGTCGGCCGAGGATGTTAACCGCAAAAACGCCCGACTCTTCAAAGCACGGGTAGCATTGAGCGCTCTTATCGATGCACACGAGGACTAGAGGCGGGTGCAGAGATACCGAAGTAAAGGCGTTCGCCGTAATTCCAAAATTCTGGCCAGTCGTGTCTTTGGTGGTGACAACGGTTACGCCGGTAACAAAATGACCCATCATGGCGCGGAGTTCTTTGGAATCAACGGACATTGTGAAATTCAAGCTCGGGACGGATCAGATTGTCGAAGCGGCTTCGGTGCTCTCGCGGAGAGATACAAAATCACCGACGCGGATCATTCCTTCAGTAAGAATGGCTGCCTTGAGGCCGCTTCGGTGGAGCAATGCATTACAGACTCCCGGAACGCCCGCGAGTTTCTCCAAATGCATGCAAGGTTCAAATAGGCGGAGCCCGCGCAGAACCACTCCGCCGACACTGAACTCCCGGTTCAGAAGCTCGATCAGCGGCACGCCGAGGGTGACGATGTTCCGGCGCATGTCACCTGGCGCGAGCGCGCTCCCTAGTTCCGCCGCAGCAGCCTCAATGGTTTCCTGTTCGATAAGAGTGAGCGCTTTGTCCGGCCTGCGCAGTGCTGACCAAGAGCGGCGGAAAAACCGGTCCCCCCGGAGGCCGCGATCCGGGACCGCATGAACTTCCGGCACTGACACCATCTCTTTCCCCGCCGCAGGCGCAATGTGGAGAGAAACTATCTGGCCGTGACGAAAGGGTTCTGGCACCGTCCAGCCGCGCCAGAGTTCGGGTGGAGTTTCCCAAGGATTAGTTTGGTTGGCCATCTTGTTAAATTCCTCCGCTGCTCAAATTAGCCCTAACAACCGATAACAATTAAAACCTGGATACGCGTAGCTGGCCTTATAGCAGCTAACGACTGATTTTTTCTATCGTAACCGGCGAGCAAAGTCTATCTGCTGACTTTTGGATAATAGCTAGAGACTTAAGCTGTTCCAACGGTCAAGACGTTCAAGATAATGCCAATAGCCGTTTGACTCGCACGGAGATTCAACGGTACGAATAACAACGCAAACACGGGAGCAGCGTACAGAACATGGAAACGCACGACCACGATCATGGCCAGGAGCACGATCACGAAGGCGCCCAACAGATTCATACTCACCTCAATAGCGTTGGGATCGATATCGGCTCATCGACTTCGCACCTGATGTTCTCACGGCTAACGGTCGGCTATTCGCCTCATCGGCATCGCCGGCCCGAAGTTCTGCAGCGTACGGTCATGACTCGTTCGCCCATTCTCCTCACTCCTTTCGGCGCGGACTGGAATGTCCAAGCAG
>JBOHVR010000104.1:0-2509 GCA_050735755.1 Binatia bacterium | reverse complement strand
CTCCCGGCACGCACGACGAAAAACGATCGACGTCGAGCAGAAAGTCCCAGACCTTCGAGGCGGAGGCGGCAAGAATGGGTTTTCCTGCGAAATTCATAATAGCTGCAATCTCTCCGGTATCCCTTTTTCAAAGAAGAGAATTCATAGAGCCGAACGTGATTAGGTGCGGGGGTTTCTTAACTTCCTCTTTGCGATTCACCTAAAAGTAGCCCATTAATTTCCGCTTATGCAAAGGAGGCTCAAAAGGGTTTGCGCCGGTTGCCGGCCCGCGCTTGTTTTATTTCCGGCGTTATTCTCTTTCGACGCGCAACGAAAAAGCGAATAGGGCGATCGTCGTCGCCAGCAGCGCCATCGCGCTCAACGCGAGTGACCAGTGAACGCCGATCAGACTCCCAAGGACTCCGACGGTGACTCCGCTGAAGGCGCGCAGCCCCATGCTGGACATATGAAAGAGGCCGATCAGACGGCCGCGAAGGCGAGACGGCGCGTGCAGTTGGACCAGAGTCTGTGCCATGGAATAAAAAGTAAGGTTCAACACGCCGGCAATAAATAATAGAATAAACGCTGCAGAATAGGTGGTGGCCGCAGCGAACCCCGCGATCGCCAAGCACCACAAGATCGCGCTCATCATGGCTGTCTGCGGGCGTGGTTGAAACCAACCCTTTCCCTCCAGCAGAATGCCGCCGACGACTGCCCCGCCGGCATTGGCGCCCAGGAGCATGCTGTAGGCGACGCCGGCTTCATCGGTACCAAGGTCATGAGCATATTCCGGCATTTGCGCTTGGAAAGCGTTCCCGACAAAGAATGATGCGCAGCCTGCCAGGACCACCATCGATAAGATCGTCCAATTTCCCGACGCCTCTTTAAGCGCCTGAAATGCTTCTTTGAGCGCCGCGCCGCCTCTTCTCTTCAGTCCGTCTCTCATTCGAAGATGCCCCGTATAGGGTGTCTTGAGGAGCCAGAAAGTCAGTGGAAGGTAAATCAAGACGTTTGCGAACAGCCCGAGCGGCGGGCCGAGGGCGATCATGAGTCCTCCGCCGACTGCAGGGCCAAGGAGGCCGCCCAATTGCCGGCTCGTAGAGCTGAGCCGGACGGCGCTCTGCAGCTGCTCGGATCCGACGATATCGTGAATCAAGAGCTGGCTGGCCGGTCCCCACAACACCCCGGCCATGCCATGTATGACAAGCAACGCCATAGCGTGCCAGATCTGAATCGTGTTGGTCCAAAACAACAAACCCCAAGCCAGCGAAACTGCCATATACATGACTTGAGCAACTTGGATTAGGCGACGGCAGTCATACCGGTCCGCCAGCCCGCCGAAATAAACGGAAAAAAGTAGAAAAGGCATCCAGTGAGTGAGAATCGCGAAGCCGGCTAGGGCCGGGGAGTGAAAAACCTGGAAAATCACCCAATAACTGATGACATGCTCGATGTTGTCCGCCATCATGGAGAGAAGCGTGGCGATGAAATAGAGCCGGAACGACGGGTGGTGCAGCGCCGCGAAGGCGATTTTTCTGCCAGGCGCCGGTTCCGCGGAAACCACTGGAGAGGATTGCGTGTGTGCGGCGGCGGGTTTGTTTTGGTGTTTAGTCTCTTGTAGCAAGGGAGGGATCCGCGGTGACGGTGGTGATTCGGGAACCCTAGCGAAGAAGGCGCCGCTTTGCAAATCTGATTCTGCCCGGGCGTCGGGAGAGAGGCAAGGTGGGCTGATGTTTAATCTGTTTGGGGTCAATTCGCCGCAGCTTGCTGCATATTACCGTTTGAATCTTGCCAGAGTCCGTCATTCCCGCATGCTTTTAGCGGGAATCTAGGCGAAATTAGACGGGACCCCCGACCCTTCGACTGTCTGCTCAGAGTCGTTGTGAGCGGAGTCGAACCACGATAAAAACATTCGTAGATGGCAACTTCGGGGAACGTTATCATGGCGCTGTCATTATATCAGGATGGATGAAGAGCGAGCGTTGGTCGATGACGTCAGAGAAAGTGATCCACCCCCCGAAAATGGCGACGATCCCCGCGGGATGGTTTTGGATGGGAAGCGAAAGCGGGCAGGAGAACGAGCGACCGACACATCAGGTCTGGATCAATCGCTTTGAGTTGGCAGCCTTACAACTTACAAACGCGCAATACGCGGTTTTTCTTGTAGCGACAGGATACGAACCGCCGCCTACCTGGCAACAGCCGCGTTTCAATCATCCAGAGCAGCCGGTGGTCGCGGTTTCGTGGTTTGACGCGGTGGCGTATTGCCTTTGGTTGAGCGAGATGACGGGCGAGCCCTATCGTTTGCCGACGGAAGCGGAGTGGGAGCGCGCGGCGCGGGGCGGCGCTGAAAGCCGGCAGTATCCCTGGGGCGATGACGATCCAGAATCGCTGCCTGGATACGCGACAAGATGGCAGAAGGGGCCTGAGCGTGTGGGCGGCCGCGCTCCCAACGGGTACGGCCTATACGACATGTGTGAAAACGTGCATGAATGGTGCGCAGACTGGTATGATGCCGCCTATTATGCCA
>JBOHVR010000103.1:0-5082 GCA_050735755.1 Binatia bacterium | reverse complement strand
GTACGGCCATCACGATGGTCTGGTGCGGCGGCCCTTCGGCGGCAGCACGGATCTCAATGAATAAGCAGCCGCCGCCGGCCAAAACGCGCCCGTGACGCGCGCGCGAGCTTAATCCTCCAGCAAGAGTCTGCCTGCCCCCGCCGCAGGGGAATGTTCGTAGGTTCACTGTGGCGCCAGCGCGGGTGAGTTAAACCAGGCGGGCTTCTGAGTTGCAGCGTAACGGCAAATAGAAATTCCCATGGAAAAATTATCCTTCATCAAGACCGATGCTCAGCGCCACCGCTTGCTGATCAAATACCGCCGTTTGCCTATCGTGTGCCTGCACGGCGGTCTGATCGCGCTGGCAAATTATTGTGCCTTCTGGCTGCGCTTTGACGGTCACATCCCGGACGTCGAGATGGCTGAATTTGTAAGGATGCTGCCGTGGCTGATCGTTATCCGGTGTCTGATTTTCATTCCGTTTCGCCTTTACGAGGGGCTCTGGCGCTATACCAGCATCGTGGATTTACGCAACATCCTTGCCGGAGCAGGGCTAAGCACGCTGGCGTTTTATTTGTTCGTTCACGGCTATATGGGACTGACGCTTTATCCGCGCTCGGTTTTTATCATCGATACGCTTGTGCTGATCTTCTTAATGAGCGGCGTGCGCTTGTCGCAGCGGTTCTATCTGATGGTCAAGAGCCTCAAAGGGCAGAACCGGGTCCTTATCTACGGCGCCGGAGATGCCGGGGAAATGATCGTGCGCGACATGAAAAACAACGGCGCTTTGTACCGGTATCATCCCGTGGGTTTCGTCGATGACGATCCCAAAAAGCTGGGGCAGCGCATCCATGGAGTACCTGTTTTGGGATCGCGCGACGATATTTCCCACATCATCGAATCGCATCGGCTGGATGAAGTCGTTCTGGCCATTCCCAGCGCGTCTCCGGCGACGGTACGGCAGATGCTGAAGGCTTTTGAGCCTTTCAAGCTGCCCATCAAAACGCTTCCGGCCGCAGGAAAAATTCAAGATGGAAGGGTGGGCGTGAGCCAAATTCACAACCTCTCCGTCGAGGACCTTTTGGACCGGTTGCCGGTGGGAATCGATCTGGAGCCGGTGCGCGATCTGGTGAAAGGCAAACGGGTGCTGGTCACGGGCGCCGGCGGTTCGATTGGGTCCGAGTTGAGCCGCCAGATCGGCAAGTACGAGCCGGAATGGCTAATTCTTTTGGACAAGAGCGAAAGCGCCCTCTATGACATCGAGATGGAGCTGGCGCAATCGCAACCGCAGCTTCAACGCGCCGCGGTTCTGACCGATATCAAAAATGTCGTCCCCTTAAAGGAGGCTTTTGCGCAATACGCGCCGCAGATCGTTTTTCATGCGGCCGCTTACAAACACGTGCCGATGATGGAGGCCCATCCGGGGGAGGCCGTGCTCAACAACATCGTTGGGACCCACCGTCTGGTGCAGGTCGCGATTCGGCAGAGGGTCGAAAAGTTTGTTCTGATCTCGACGGATAAAGCCGTCAACCCGACCAATATTATGGGAGTGACCAAGCGTGTCGGTGAACTGTACGTCCAGGCGCTGGCCCAGAACGGAGATCACGGCGGCACAGTCTTCTCGGCGGTCCGTTTCGGCAACGTCCTCGGCAGCAACGGCAGCGTGGTGCCTCTGTTCTTGAAACAGATCGAGCAGGGCGGGCCGGTCACCGTCACGCACCCGGAAATCAGGCGGTACTTCATGACCATTCCGGAAGCGGTCCTGCTGGTTCTCCAAGCCGCCAGCCTGGCTCGAGGCGGAGAGATATTTGTGCTGGAAATGGGCGAGCAAATCAAGCTCATGGATATGGCGCGGCATTTGATCCGTCTTTCGGGATACGTGCCCGATGAGGATATCCCGGTGACCGTCGTCGGTCTTCGGCCCGGAGAAAAACTGCGCGAGGAGTTGGTCGCGATGGATGAGATGTTGGTGCCGTCAGAGGTCGAAAAGATTATGCAGGTCCAATCCGGATGGATTCCGGACTTGGAGTTTCTTGTCCAAAAAATCGCGCAACTGGAAAAACTCGCCATTAACGGCAAGTCCGGCCCGGTCATCGAAATGCTTTATGATATCGTGCCCACCTACCGCCCGGCGAACGGGAATCTTGCCGGCCAAGCGAATCAACGCCGGGCCAAGGGAGACAGACCCCGAGCCTGGAGGATCGTCAGCCGTCCGGCTTGATCAAACAGAGTGAGGACAGAATGGAAAAAGCAGCGGAGAAAATACTGCACAATATTATCGAGCTCGCGGAGCTCTTGGACGAAGAAACGCTCAAGAATGCGGCCGACATTCCTATTATGGAGCTGGCGAAGTCGGTTTCCATAAAAAAGTCCCAACCGAGGAAGGAACACAAGAGTGTAGGCAGCATCAAGATCGACATGATCCGTGAGTATGAAAATGTTGGAAGGAAGAAGTTCGAGCTTTAATTCGCTCTAGCTCGGGTCCGGACGGCTGCCCCGGTTGCAAGCCCGGCCTCCGGGCGCCATCGAGTTTTGGCCGTGCGGGATAGACCCGCAGCGGTTTGCAACGGTCCAGTATTACGTATTCCAACCTGCAAGAGGAGCTATTTATGTGCGGTATCGTAGGCGTGGTCGGCGACCATGCGGTCGCTCCTGTTTTGGTTCAGTGCCTGGAAAGGCTCGAATATCGCGGCTACGACTCCTGCGGAGTGGCTACGCTCAACTCCGCCGGAATCGAGATACGCAAAGGCGTCGGGCCGGTCCAAGAAGTATCGGAACGCCACCAATTTGCGCTGGCTCACGGAGGGTTGGGGATTGGCCACACGCGCTGGGCCACGCACGGCAGCGTCTCGGTGGAAAACGCGCATCCGCACTTTAGCTGTGACGGGAAATTTGCGGTGGTGCACAACGGTATCTTCACCAATTACCAGAGCCTGCGGAGCGATCTCGAACGGCTCGGCCACAAGTTTCGATCCGAAACCGACACCGAGGTGTTTGCGCACTTATTGGAGGAGTCCCAGCGGGACGGGCTTGCGATCGAAGAAGTTTTCGTCGCGGCGCTGCGCCGTCTCGAAGGCACCTTCGCCATCGCGATGATTTCAGCCCACGACCCGGCCCGGATATTTTGCGCGCGCGAGAAAAGCCCGCTCATTCTCGGGATCGATTCGGGCACCAACTTCGTGGGATCGGACGTGAACGCGTTCCTGCGCTATACCCGGCAGGCGATCTTATTGGATGACGGAGAGTACGCCGTGCTGTCGGGTCAGGAATATCAGATCCGCACCATTGCCGAGGGTGCTTTGAGACACAAGCCGATGATGCAGATCGACTGGCAGGTCGAAGACAGCGGCAAAGCAGGATATCACCACTACATGGAAAAAGAGATCGCCGAGCAACCGGAGACGATAAGGCGCGCGTTGGCCGTGCCTCAAGAAGAAATCACTTCGCTGGCTTCCTGGCTGCTGCAGGCGAAAAGAAGACTCCTGGTTGGGGTAGGGACGACCTACTACGTCGCCCTCTACGGTCAGTACCTCTTGGCCGCCCTCGCCGGCGAGCCGGCCCAAGCCGTCAGTTCCGATGAGGCGATCAATCTGGCGTTGCCGGACCGCGCATCGGCGCTTCTGGCCATTTCTCAATCCGGAGAAACTTTCGATACCCTTCAGGCGCTGCGCCAAGCCCGAGCCGCGCAGGCCCGCACCGCGGCCATCGTCAACATGCCCGGCTCCACGATGACGCGGGAGGCGGCGCAGGTTGTTTTGCAAAATTCGGGCCCCGAAATCTGTGTCATCAGCACCAAAGCGGCGATGGGCCAAATGGTGCTGCTGAGCCGTCTCGCGGCGGAGGTCGCCTTTCGCAAGCGCAACATTTCCGTGGAAGCCCGGCAAGGATTTCTGCGGGCCATGGTCCTTCTCCCTGAGCGGGTGGCGGAAATCATCGCCACGCAACGCGGCAATCTCCGCCGTCTCGCGCTCCAGAACTGCGGCAAACGAAGCTGGTTTTTCCTCGGGCGCGGGCTCTACACTCCGATCGCTTTCGAGTCGGCATTGAAGATGAAAGAGGTGACCTACCTTCATGCCGAAGGGATGCAGGCCGGCTTTTTGAAGCACGGCACTCTGTCTCTGATCGACGAAGACACTCCTTGCGTATTCCTAATTCCGCCCCAAGAAGAAAAGGAGGCGTATGAGCTCACCCTGAGCAGCGTGGAAGAAGTGCGCGCGCGCAAGGGAAAAGTCATCGGTTTAGGTTTTGGCGCCCGGAGCGAAATCTTTGATGAAATGATCGAGCTGCCCAAAGCCTCCCGTTGGATTGCGCCTCTCCTCCATCTCGTCGCCGGGCAGCTGTTGGCCTATGAGACCGCTGTGGCGCTCGGAAGAAATGTCGATCGCCCGCGTTCATTGGCCAAGTCGGTCACCGTTGCTTGAAGGATCGGAAGCCGGTTTAGCTGCTCATTGAACCTAACGAAGGAGGTAAGCCATGCCCAATTTCACAAGAAGGGAAGTTTCTGTGCATCACGACGGTCTGGAACCGCTGGCGGGCCTGATGCGCCCGCGTCGCCGCGTCGGCGTCAAGACGCGTCTCGTGGATGGAGAAACGGTTGTACTGGACCGGCATGAACAGCTGATTCATCAGCTCAATAGGACCGCAAGCTACATCTGGGAGCGTTGTGACGGCCAGCGCACGCCGGCTGAAATTGCCGGTCAGGTTTGTGAAGCCTTTGAAGTCGATCAGCCGACGGCTCTAAGGGATGTGCTTGAGATCATCAGACGACTGCAAAAATTAAAGCTGCTCGAGAATCCTGAAAGAGCAGAAAGGGGGTGATGCCATGCTTGACGATCCAATGAGGCGACGAGAGTTCATCAAGCGGACCGCTTATGCGGTTCCCGTGATTCTGACTCTCAAGGCCATGCCCGCGTTCGCTGCCGCAGGTTCGGTGAAAGGCAACAATGGTGTAGGCAACGGGGTCGATCCCCAACCGCCCGGCAACCCGCCCATCAATGATGGACTGGGGACCAGCCCTGGAAATCCGGGGAATCGCGGCGGGTAGGGCCGTCTCTGGAGGGCGCCGTGGGCCTGCTAAACCACGGCGCCCGCTCCAATCTCTGG
>JBOHVR010000102.1:0-2319 GCA_050735755.1 Binatia bacterium | reverse complement strand
GTGTATCCCACAGCCGAAATCGGGCAGCATCACGCGCTCCCCCTTGGACGTGCTCAGGATGAGATAGATCGATTCCTCGATGCGCTGCTCATAGCGCGCCTGGGCGATCTGCCCGCCCGGCGTCACTTGCAAGGGGAATTTCCAGCCTACTCCAAGAAATTCTCGCGTCATGGACTGACCCCCAGCACCGTCTCTGCAAGGGCCGAGCGACCCCGGCGGTTGATGCCTACCATGATGAAGGACACCTTCGCCGGGAGGACTGGCAGCGTCATCATAAATGTTGCTGTGAGCGTCACCGTAACCGTGATGGGTGAAACGGTCCACGAACCCCCGGATGGCTGCACCGTCAGGCCCGGAGGGGCGGATGAAGTGAGTTTCGTTGCGCTGGGCGGCACGATCATCGTCAGCATCCACTGGTTCGGAAACTGGCTGCTGAGAGTAAACGTGATGGTCAATGAAGAGGGTGTCCCCGTGTTAGAAAAACCGATCTTGCTGAACGCGAGGACAGGCGGCAACGCCGTGACTGTGGGTTGATCGGTGTCCTGCAGCTCCGGTGGCGTCGTGAAGCTGCCGCCCGGGGGAACCACGACGGGCAGGCTGAGATCTTCGACCTGATGGAACTCCCTGATGGCGAGCGGGTATCCCGTGGAGCTCTGCTCAAAGTCGGTGTCTATGAGAGCCCTGCGGCCACCCACTGTTACCGCGTTGAGATTCATCGAACGGAGAACATAGCCGGCGCATGGCACCCCGGCCGGCGGCAGATTGAGACAGTTTTGAATCACTCCCGTATCACCGTCGACCAGCACCGGCGCGCCGCCGACGAGGACCGTGGTCTGAGACGGCATACTCTGGCCCATGCCGCTGTGCGGGCACTGGATAATCGCGTTGCGCGTGATGACTTTGGGCACCGAATTCCCTCCTTAAGCCAAAGCTATGCCCTGAGCTGTTATGGTAATCGTGTGACCGTGCTGCAGCACGAGGCTGTCTTGAGTCATATTGATTGACCCCCCTCCCTTTAACTGTACGAGCACGGTGGTGCCTGCATCGTCCAGAACAATCTCGTGTCCGTTGCTCGACTTGAGTATGACTTTCTTTGCCCCGTCGCGGTCTTCGAATCGGAGCGTGTGCCCGCCCGGCGTCACCAGAACCCGGTTTTTTAGGTCGGATTCCGGCGGGGTATCCACGCCGTTCCAAAGATAACCGACGATGTACGGGTGATCGAAATCGCCATGATCGAACGCCACTAGGACTTCGTCATCCAGTTCCGGCATGAAGAACATGCCGCGCTGCTTACCCGCCAGAGGCGCTGCCACTGGCGCCCAGAAACTTCTGAGCGAGTCTGAAAGCCAGGGAAATTGCACCTCAATACGACCCTGGCCCTCAGGGTCGGCCAGATTCTTGACAATCGCAGTAACCACTCCTGGAACATGCTTCATCGGGTCCGGCTCACTTTCCTGGATCTTCGCGCCGCGCGCTGAATTTGGTGGTATATCCGCTGTCGTTGATCGTATGCGTCGTATCGGTGACGAAATATTCGCCGCGGAAACGCGCGCCGAGGCCGGCAATTTTCACTCTCTGCCCTGCCCGAAGGTCCGGCAGACCGATGCATGTTCCGCTCGCCGTTACGAGATCCTTGCTGCGCGCGAGCAAAATGGCCTCGGCTCGTTCGTCAGCTTCCCTTTGGGTAAAAACCGGCTCATCGACCACGCGTTCTTCGCGCGCCGCGGAAGTTTCCAACGGCTTGTGCAGGTCACGATTCAATTTGAATTTCGGATCATCAAGAGATGCCTTCCCTGTGATCCGTTGCTTGGTTGATCGATTCCACCCGTGGACCGTGACGCTCTTGATTTGGTTAGCGGTGGTGAATGTCGGTTTGAAGTCGATCAGCGAGATGCCCCACCTCAATTCGAATGTCGCCAAGCGAACCGCGGGATGGTTGGCGTCCGAAGGTCCGAAATAGAGCCGTCGCGCTTTTATGACGCGGCCCTTTTCGCGCTCCTCTTCCTTGACGAAAATCACATAGCCGACGCGGCGGGCGAGCGCGAGCAAAAAGTCGATGTCGTACTGATTGTGTTGGGCCAGATATTTAATCTTTTCCTCTTTTTGCACCGCATTGTCATCAATCTCTACTTCCAAGGGAAAACGCTTTTTCCCGCGATCGCTTGGATCCCTAAGGTCTTCAAAGCTCTTGGCAATCCGACTGGGCTTCTCGTCGGTCCAGGTGGGAATATCGAATTGCTTGGTCCTGAGTTTGTTAAGCACAGTCACGCCGCGGACATTCACTGTGGGACCGCCGCTGTTGGGGAAGCTGGGTTCAAC
>JBOHVR010000101.1:0-1991 GCA_050735755.1 Binatia bacterium | reverse complement strand
GTTGAGGGGCAGGAGGGCGGGCCCAGAGTCGCGGTTGGCATTGACAACAAGGCTTATGTGGTTTGGTCGGTACCCAATGAAAGGGGTGACAAAACGCGGGCGAATATTCGCTTTGCGCGAGAAGATGAGAAAGGCGCCTTTACCCCCGCGCGGACTTTGAACGAGGTCAAAAATGCGGCGCGGTTTCCGGTTATCGAGGTCGCACCTGATGGCACGCTGCTGGTGGCTTGGATTGATCGCCGTGTTGACAATCCAACGCCGCGCCAGCTGTATCTCATGCGACTCAGCCGGACGGGCCAGGCGCTCACCGACAATTACAAAGCGGGCGAAGGTCTTTGCGAATGCTGCCGCTTGGGCGTTGCCTTTGCCGATAATGGCAAGACCGTTTATGTAGCGGACCGGCAGCTTAGTGAAAAACAAATCCGCAATCATGCACTGCGAAAGTCCACCGATGGCGGCGCGACCTTCGGTCCGCCCGTGGAAATTAACGACGACGGCTGGCAGGTATCTTCCTGCCCGCATTCCGGCCCGACGATCGGTCAGGACGGTCGCGGGTACCTGCATATCAGTTGGTTTACCGCCGGCCGCTCCCCCGAACGGGCGGGAGTTTACTACGCAGTCTCGAAGGACCGCGGCCGGACCTTCGCGCCCCCTCAGCTGGTTCACCTCAACACGGGTCCGGCGATACTCCATCCGACTCTCGCCGTAGGAAAAGAGGGTACAGTTTACTTCGCATGGGACAATCTGGATGCATCAATGAAGTCTCAAATCTTCGTTCGCGCTTTATCTGCAGACGGGGGGAGCTGGACTCCTGTCCAACAGATCAGTGGAGCAAAAGAAAACGCTACCCGGCCGGCTCTGGCGCTTTCCGATAAGGAGCTCCAGGTCGCATGGACGGAAATAGACGGGGAGGCCTCCTGGGTCGTGCTCAAAGCTGCAGCGCTGAACAAATGAAGATCCCCTCGTTAGCGAGCGCGCGCCGTTTAATCTGGCTCCCCCTCGTATCGGGCTTGTTCCTGGGTGCAACATCCGCGGTCCCCCAGCCGGTTGCCCATGACGCCGAGGACACGCAAACCGTGGGACGGAACGTCGCGCCCAAGACAGGGGAGGCGGCTATCGAGTTCGATTTGAAAACTCTGGACGGCCAATCGGTTCGCCTCGATACGTTTCGGGGCAAACCGTTGATGATAAACTTCTTTGCAACTTGGTGTGATCCGTGCCGCGAGGAGATGCCCCTTATCAATACCCTGGCCTCCAAGGCAGCCCGCAACGGCTACAGCGTGCTGGGGATTGCGGTGCAAGACAGCCGCTCGGCAGTTACCGAGTTCGCCAGGGAAGCCGGCCTGGTTTTTCCGCTCGCGCTCGATCTCAACAGTAAAGTTCAGCGGGCTTATCGCATCTTTGGTCCGCCCGCGACGTTTTTCATCGACGGCGAAGGGGTGCTGCGCGACACGGTCCTTGGGCCGCTTACCCCGGAACGGGCGCGGGAGGCGCTGGAGAAGGCAGGCGTGCGGAGGTAGCCCGGCCCGAACAGCAACTGCTTTAAATTGCGAAGGAATGAAGGTCTGGAGGAAAAGGGGCCGACGAGCTTGCCGGCTTCACCGCTGTAAATTAGAATTTTCGCATCAAGTAGTGTGGAGCGCCATTGGCGGTTATGGATTCAGCAATGACTGTTGTGCCGCTGGAAGAGATTTTCCTAAGCAATCTTGAAGGCAAAAAGATCAGTCTAAGGGAGCTCACAAAAGAGGGTCTCTTGCTGATCTTCCTCCGGCACCTTGCGTGACTGGCGTGTCAGGAGCATCTCGGCGAGGTGCAAAAAGTCAAGGACGAATTCGCGCACAAGGGGATTGCGATTGCGGTGGTCTCTTTTGCCGCGCCGGAACGGTTAGCTTCCTATCAACGCAACCACCGGTGGCCGTTTCCCATTCTGGCCGACCCTGAGCGTGCCGCCTACAGGTACTTTGAGCTCGAACGTTTGCCCTGGCACCGCG
>JBOHVR010000100.1:0-3921 GCA_050735755.1 Binatia bacterium | reverse complement strand
CGTTGAAGCTTAGGGAATTTGATCTTGTCGGAGCTTGCGTCGGCGGCTGGATTGCCGCGGAGATTGCCGTTCGTCACCCGGAAAAGGTTCGCAAGCTTGTCTTGATCGGCGGCGCAGGTCTGTTCGTGGCCGGCGCGCCGATCGGCGATGTTTTCATGATGGCGCAACCGGAAAGGGGCGCGAGCTACGCGGGCTTGAGAAATATGCTCTTTGCGCGCGCGGACCATCCGCGAGCATTGGAATTTTTTCCCGATGGCAAGGGCGAGCTGGAAGACGAGCTGCGGCGGTATCAGATGCTGAGGTTCGGCTCGCGCATCGGCTTTCGCCCGCCGTATTTTTATCATCGCGCGCTCAAGACCCGGCTCCACCGCATCGGCGGGCCGGCTTTGGTCATCTGGGGCAAAGAAGACCGCATGGTGCCGCTCGCTCATGGCGAAGTCTATGCCCACTCCATTCCCAAAGCGGAGAGGCTGAAGATCATTGAGCAGGCCGGCCATAGTGTCCATATCGAGACGCCCGATCTTACAGCGCAGATGGTTTTGGAATTTTTTTCTAACAGCCATTAAAAGCAAGCACGCATTTCAATACAAAGCGGTGTCCCGCCCGCCGGTTGATCCCGCAAGCCATTTAAAACGAGGACCGTAGCCGCCTTCGGCTGCCTTTTCTCTTCCTTTCCCAGTTGGGGGTTTTCCTTTATAATCTTGCTTCGCTGCCTTTAGCAGGAAGGTCCTGCGAGGGCAGCAGGTCGATCGGAAGGCGAGGAGGCTCATACCATGATTATCAAGATGACCCGCCGGGCCACGGCGGAGGAAGTCGCTGCCATAGAAACAAAGCTGCACGGGTTGGGCTACAAAACCGGCAAGATGGTGGGAGAAGAGATCACCTTGATCGGTGTCTACGGCGATATCAGCCAACTCCCCGTCGTCGAATTCCAAGAGATGGCCGGAGTGGAGACCTTAATCCCGATATCGCGCGCCTACAAAAGAGCGGCGCAGAAGGGGACAGGAGGGAATCTTTTTCACCGCACGGTGCGGATCGGGAATATTGAAATAGGCGGCGACAAGCTCGCCGTGATCGGCGGGCCATGCTCGGTTGAGAGCGAACCGCAGATCATGGAGGCGGCTCGGATGGTCAAAGAAGCGGGAGCCGACGCGCTGCGTGGAGGGGTGGTCAAATATCGCTCCAGCCCCTACAGCGGGTGGGAGGGAATTGGCTCCAACTCCGAAGAAGCTTTGCGCAACGGCCTTAAGTACATCGTCAAGGCGGGAAAGGAATTCGACCTTCCCACGGTGGTCGAAATTCTCGATCAATCCGATCTTCCCGCATACGAGGATATGGGCGTTGATTGTCTTCAAGTGGGAGAGGTGAACTCGAAGAACCAGGCTCTGCTTAACCGTTTGCGCGATACCGACCTTCCCATTATTCACAAACGCGCCAATTCCTTGGACATCGAGGCCTATCTCCTCTGGGTGGAGCGGGTGATGGCCATGGGTAAGGAAAACGTCATCTTGTGTGAAAGAGGCATTGCGAGCGCCAATCGTTACACCCGCAACACTCTCGATCTTGGCGGCATTGCCGCGTTTCATTACCAGCTTTCCTGTTTGCCCGTGGCAGTCGACGCCTCGCACGGCACCGGCATCCGCGACCTGGTTCATCCGATGACTTTGGCGGGCATCATGGCCGGAGCGTCTGCGGTTTTGGTGGAGACACATCCCAACCCTTTGATTGCGAAGTCGGACGGCTTCCAGGGTCTGTTTCCAGAGCAGTTTGTCCGACTCGTGACGGCGTGTCGCCGGGTTTGGGACTTGCACAAGCAGTTGGATGCGGAATGCTACATCTCTACGCCACGACTGGAACAGCAGTACGAAGCCCGCGCCGCCGCCGATAAGAAGCGCTTCTTCGGAAAAAATTAAATCTTTCTCTTCCACCGAAGGCGGTCACGCGTTCGGTGGTCCGGCGTGTTATAAAAAGAGTGCAAGAATAATTTTCAAGCCGGCCGCCACTTGTGCCTTCAGCTCTGCAAGAAAATTTAGCCCGAACAAATCGGGCGAGTCTACACCCGTCTCTTCTTATAACCGCTTTGCGCTCCTGCCGCAGGTCCTCTCGTTGGAAGAATGCCAGGCTCTAATTGCGCGGTACGGCAGCGACGAGTTTTTGGGCTACGATCAATATGGAGCAGCTCAATTTCGGCAGAGGCGAGGACGAGTATTTCAGTGATCCGTTGCCGCGCCTCGTACAACATTTGCGCGAGCAGTTGTATGCTTAGCTCGTCCACGCCGCCAGCTAGCTGCTGACGTTTGCCGGCTTTTTGCGGCCCGAAGAAGGAGGGTTTTTCTGGCACTCGGGGCACAGACCTTCAAAATAGACTGAATAGTCGGTGACCTTGAAACCGCTGCGACGGATTTCGGGAAGCCGGAATTGGTCGAGACTACGATCTTCCAGGTCGGATATCTTGTTGCAGGATCTACAGATCAGGTGGTGGTGATGATCGGTATTGGCATCGAAACGCGCGGTTGCCTCGAAGTGATTGGTTTTGCGCGAAACTCCGAGCTGAACGAGCGTCTCCAGAACCCGGTAGACGGTCGTGCGTGACACCCCTGGAATGCGATTTTTCACGTCGGCAAAAAGCTGATCGACCGTGGGATGGTCGTCGCGCTCGACCAGGGCTTCGAGAATGACACGCCGTTGTACGGTCACCGGGAGCCCGTTTCGGCGGCAGGCCGACTCCAATTCCTCCAGCTTCTTGCGCTTAAGCTTGGACAGAGCAGAACTCATTCTCGTTAATCGCTTTAGCACATCTCTAGGAGCTTCTCCCGCGCGGGGCATATTAAAGAAGCCGCTGAAAAAAGTTCCTCTTCTTGCGGCCAACGTTTTTCTAGAACCGGCATTTTCAACAGCCGGCAAAAGGATCTCCCATGGACTTCCATAATTCGAACCTCGATACGCGCGAATCCTTACGCGGCCAGACGTGGTAAGATCGCAAGGTTGTTAGGGAGTCTTACGGCATCTTTCTCGATTCACGGAATCTTTTTCCACGAGGCGTCGTGCGCGCGTTTGCCGCAGTTCTTGCGCTTCCAATCCACCAACCCTTTGCGCAGGTACTGGGGATGAATTCCCAAAACCTCGCAAATGTTGGTAAAGGAAAAGGGCCATTCGCGATTCTCGCTCAGGATCCAGCGCTCGGTCTCCTCGAACACGTTTCTTTCTTTATCGCGGTGAGACAGAAGATATTTTTGGAACGACATAACGGCGTCTTTCAAAATCGCGAGCATCAGGACTTTCTCGGGGTCGTGAAAAGAACCCTTGCGGACTGTCTCCAGGAATTGGGAAAACGTGAGTGGGTCCGGTTGAAAGAGCAGTTCCGCGGCGGAGCTATAGGAAGTGTCGTGACTCCGGTCGGCATCCTCAACCATAATCAGAATTGTATACTATTTGGTAATATATTCCAAGAGGTAATCGCTTCGATCAGGCATCGCGCTGGGAATACTTGGTGCCGTGGCGTTAGTAAGCCTCGCGGTTTCGGTGCGCCGCTAAGCGACACGATGAATTGTAATTTGACCCTCAAAGCCGGCAAGAACGGGTTTATCGATCGATGGCACTTGGGTCCGTGAGAAAAATAGGGTGGGCAGAGTCACGCAAGAGTGATGCGGCTCTCGCTTCGGTTTGCAAAAATCAATTAGACTATGCCGTGTCGCGTATCGGCGGGCTCCTGGGCATCGCGGTTCTGGGTACCATCATCGTGCACTCGTTTAACGGCGAGTTGGATCGACGGTTGGCGCGCATGGATATAACCCCTGAAGTACGGCGCTCCATCGACGAGCAACGCGTCCGACTGGCCGGAGCGAAACTGCCTTCCAGTATCGACGCACGAACGCGGCTCGCGCTGAAACAGGCGATCGACGAATCTTTCGTCTTCGGCTT
>JBOHVR010000099.1:0-7757 GCA_050735755.1 Binatia bacterium | reverse complement strand
CTCCCGCTGTGCGGGTGAACGCGGTGGCGCCGGCCTTTACCGACACCGGCTGGCTCAGAAACCATTACGGCGAGAATTACCAGCAAACCGCCGCGCGCACGGCCGGCACGATTCCTCTGGGTCGCGTCGCGACGCCCGCGGAGATCGCAGCCGCGATTGTGAGCCTGGTGATCGGAGGCGATTTTGTCACCGGTCAAACTCTAATCGTGGATGGCGGGTTGAGCTTGACGTGACGGGTGGTTTGGAGTGTTGGAGTAAGGGAGTAATGGAGCGTAAAAATAGGAATCGTGGCTATCAGCAGTTGCGTGTGTGGGAAGATACCATTAACTTTTACGCTTTAAGTTGTCGTGTGTTTAAGAAATTTCCTTACCGACTAAATCGAGTTGCTTCACAGGCCATAGCGTCGAGTGATTCCGTTCACCGCAACATTGCAGAAGGTTACTGCAGAAGATCAATCCGTGAGTATCTGAATTTTCTCAATTTTGCTCTAGGATCTCTTGGTGAGTCGGTATCCGGACTGCATGCCTATCGGGCAGCCGATCAGTTGACCCCCGAAGATTTTGAAAAGTTAGACGGGTTGGCTTACAAACTCGAGAATGGGTTGTTGAAGTTGGTCGAGAGTCTTGAGCGAAAGCAAATGGAGGGTGGGTGGGTGGAACACCTGGTTGTGAAAGAAAGTAGCGCTGCCTATGGTAGCAAATAGTTCGGTACTCCCGCTCAATACTCCCATACTCCAATACTCCAACACGCAAGCCAGCGGGCGAGGCTCGTTATACTCTCATGTCTGACCTTCGTCTCACGTTAGCCTGCGAGGACTATGACCGGACGCGCGCCCTGCGCGACGGAGAGGTCAAACCGGAAGGGATTGACCTCAACTATCTGGTTCTTCCCGTCGAAGAGATCTTCTGGCGCATGCTCAAGTACCATGACTTTGACGTTGCGGAGCTCTCGATGGGCGCTTTTTTCGTTGCCGCAGCACAGGGTCGCAGGCCATTCACGGCGATTCCCGTCTTTCCCTCGCGCACTTTCCGGCATCGCTGTATTTTCGTCAATGTCGCCGCCGCGATCGCTCGTCCTGAAGACCTGCGCGGCAAGCGCGTGGGTGTTCCCGAATACACCATGACCGCGGCCGTGTGGCTGAGAGGGTTGCTGCAGCACGAGTATGGCGTTTCGCCCGAGGAAGTTTGCTGGGTACAGGCAGGGGAAGAGCAGCCGGGACGGAAAGACCGAGTTGAATTCAAGCTCCCGGACAACATTCATCTTGAAGTAGTTCCGGACAAGACGTTGAACGATATGATCGAGCAGGGTAAAATCGACGCGGTGATGTCGCCGCGCATGCCGTCGTGCTTTGTTCGCGGCGTACCGCAGGTCCAGCGCCTCTTTCCGAGCTTCAGGCCGGTCGAAAGGGACTATTTTCAGCGCACACAGATCTTTCCGATCATGCACGTGATCGGCATTCGAGCGGCCTTGCACGAGGAGCATCCATGGGTGGCACAGAGTCTTTACAAAGCTTTTTGCGATGCCAAGGATCTCTGCTTCAGCAAGATCTATGATTCGAATGTCCTGCGCGTGAGCCTACCTTGGGATGTCGCTGAGTACGAGGAGACGCGCGCTTTAATGGGCGCGGACTATTGGCCCTACGGGTTCGCGCCCAACCGCCAAGTCCTGGAGACGCTTCAGTCGTATCTCTTGGAGCAAGGATTGATAGAAAAAAAACTCCAAATGGAGCAACTGTTTGCGGACAGTACCTTGGAGGCGTTTAAATCTAGCGATGTTCCGCTTCTCTGACAGTGGACCCACAGGCGCGCTTTACACGAAATGAGGGTTATCCCTGGGTAGCGGTGGATCTGGTGATTTTCACTGCGGATGAGAGGGGGCTGCGCTGTCTGCTGGTTCAGGTTAAGGAAGGGCCGTTCGTGGGTAAGTGGGCTTTTCCCGGCGGGCTTGTGGGGGCGAGGGAATCACTCGACGAGGCGGCCGCGGGCGAGCTGCGGGAGCGGACAGGGGTTCACTCAGGTTATCTGGAACAGCTCTATACGTTCGGCAGGCCGGAGCGCGATCCCGCCAATAGAGTGGTTTCGGTCTCCTATATGGCCTTGGTTCCCTTCCATCGAGTCACGCTGAGTCCAGGCAAGAAGTACCGGGCAGTGAGATGGGTCGATGCCAATCTGTTGCCGCCGCTGGCCTACGATCACACGCAGGTGGCGCGCCTGGCGCTGCAAAGGCTGCGGGCCAAGCTGCAATACACCAATATTGTCTGCCACCTTCTGCCCAAAGAGTTTACGTTAGGAGAGCTGCAGCGCGTCTATGAAATCATCATGGCACGCGCGCTGGACCGGCGTAATTTTCGCAAGAAGATACTCGCCTTAAAGCTGTTGAACCCGCTGCATAAACAGAAGATCGGTCCCCACCGGCCGGCTTCCCTCTACAGCTTCAAGCAGAGGCGGGCCATGGTCATCGAGATTCTGTAATCGATGGCTAACGATGTCGAGCTCATAGTCTTCCCTCTCCGGGAGAACAACTGGCGAGAAAGGGCATTCACTCGTAACCGAATGCAGCGCGGGGACGAAGGACTTTGATCTCGAGGGACGACGGAAGGGCGGCTTTGCTTACCACGAGCGTGTCGGTGTTCATGATCTCCGTCTTGACTCCCGCGGTGAACTCTTTGATCAGATACGGATTGTCACGGTGATGCATGGGAATCGCAATCTTCGGCTTCAGCTGTCCCAAAACTTCTCTAGCCACGTCCGGCGCCATGGTGCGGCTGCCGCCTATCGGCGTGAGGGCGACGTCGACCTTGCCGAATTGTTTTACCTGCTCCTCGCTCAGGGTGTGGCTCAGGTCTCCCAGATGGGCAATGCATAGGGTCCCCAGATCGAATACAAAAGCAGCTCCCTTGAAACCGCCGGCGCTGGCTGCGTGTTGATAGACCGGCACGTTATAAACAAAAACGTCTCTAACGCTCGTGCTGACTCGATTCCATTCCGCGCCATAATGCGCGAGTCCCCTCAGAATCAAAGGGTTGCCCCGGACCAGCGCGACGAAATTATGATTGTAATGCTCGCGTCCGACCGTTACCACGTGGCCAACGACATTAGGTGTCGGATACATGCCGGGTCCCAAAGGGTCTGTGACGATGCGCGTCCCCTTGCGCGTCGTGATCAAGAAAAAATTGTGACCGAAATACTGAATCGTGGCGTCCGCTTCAGCGGCATAGGCGATGGAGCCCAACCGATGCGCCAGATCCAGATCGCGGCATGCAGGCCAGGCGGGAGACGATAGCAGGACGAACAAGCCGAGGACGGCGATAGAGCAGAGCACCGGCGGACTACGACCTGGTCCCGAGCGCATGGTCTGCTAATTCGGCATTAGGGTGCTTTTGAGCCGCAGTTCCGAGGCCCGGAAGAAGTCCGCGACATAGTCATTTGCGGGATAGCGCATCAATGTCTCTGCTTTCTCCACCTGCTCAAAGCGGCCCGCGCGCATCACCGCAATGCGGTCGCCGAGAGCGAGCGCTTCCGGCAAGTTGTGGGTCACATAGATCGTGGTTAAACGCTGGTCGCGGTGGAACCTGAGGATTTCATCGCGCATTTTGATACGGCTTGCCGGATCGAGATTGCTCAGGGGCTCATCCATGAGAAGCACGCGCGGCGCCGTCGTCATGGCCCGCCCCAAAGCGACCCGTTGCTGCTGGCCTGCGGAAAGCTCCGCGGGCTTTCGCCGAAAGAAAGTCTCTTCAATGCCGAGCTTCTTTGCGAGCGGATGGAGAAAATCCCGGATCCGGTCTTGCGACCACTTCCTGATCCGCAAAGGGAACGTCAGGTTTGTGTAGCTGCGATCATCAAAAACTCTCATGTGCGGCCACAGAGCGTAGTGCTGGAAGATCATCTGCGCGCCTCTTTTTCCAACCGGCACATTATTTACCGGCTGGCCGCCGATAAAAATGGTTCCGCTATCCGGATCTTCGAGTCCGGTGATCAGCCGCAACATCGTGGTCTTGCCGCAGCCGCTCTCGCCCAGCACGACGAGAAATTCGCCGTCTTGGACATTGAGGTCAGCGTTATCGACTGCGACAACGGTGCCGAATCTCTTGGTGACCTTGGATAGGACCACGGAATCCATTGAGGCTATGCTAGTGGAACAGAAACTGAAAAACAACGTCTCTTGTAACGGCCAACAAACCGGGGGTTTGTTGATGAGTTTGACAAGCCTTCATCAGCGTTGGAGAATCCTCCGTTCCGGACGCGGTACACCATGCACTTACGCAGGCCGATTTTGAACGAGACCGAGTTCGGTGTCCGGCTTTGACGATCGGTTTGTTCTTGCAGCAGCTTCCGACCTTGCTAGGCCCCGCATTGTGACGCCATACTAAAGAGGTGAAATCTTTCAGCCATAAGCTCATCGTCGCTGCCACGCTGCTTCTCGCTCTTCTGTTTCTGGCGTGCCTTTCCATCTACCTCTTTATTCGCTCCGAAAGCGGCCGCGTCCGAATCGAATCCGAGCTTAGCCAAAGAACGGGATACGAAGTCCGAATCGATGATCTTTGGCTGACGCCCGCGCTCAGAATCGTTGCTGCGGGCATCGTCGTCTCAAAAGAAGGACAGACCCTGTTGCAAGCGAAAAAAATTGTAGCTGTCATTTTGCCCTTTGACTTTCTGTCCGGGCGAATCTCCGGTCTCTCGCTCGAAAGCCCGGTGCTTCATTTGTCTTTAAAGGACTTTTTTGAACCCTCGGCAAAGACGGAGCCGAAAGTTTCCATTAGCGCGCTGAATATCGAGGATGGCCGGTTCGTCTTAGAAACAGGGTACGGCGAGGACCTGGCGTTGCAATCGATCTTTTTGAGCGCGAAAAACGTGAATCTCGGGGGAGAAACGGGATTGCAGCTCCGTGCTCATGTGCCGGCCTTGAAGGGCGATGCTGTGGTTTCCCTATCAGTAGGCCCTGAGGCAAGACAAGCTGAAATCTTGATTGACCAGGAAGATAAATCATGGGCGGCGCTGTCATCGAAAGACAAAGAAAAGGGCACGCTCGAGGCACGGTTCCAAATGAAACCAGGAGCGAAAGACACCTACCAAATAACAGGTTCCGGAAGCGCGAATGAATTTCAGATGGGGTCGGAAAGAATCAACGGGGGATTTAACTCTCTGATCGAAATTGACGGGAAACTTCAAGAAGCACTGCTTTCGCTGGACCTCAGCGCCGAAGGAGACAAATTTTCGTTTTCCCAATTATCGTTGAAGCTTCCTTTTCAATGGGCCGATTCGTCCTTTCGGATCAAAGCGGGACGGTTTCAGGGCAAGAATCTGAATTGGGGCCGATCAGGGGAAACTCAATGGACGTTTCAGGAAGCGGGACTGGTAGGCGACGTCGTAAAGGCGCAAGAAAAGCCTTTACAGATGAGCGCGGATTTTCACATCGTTGACGGCCGCTTCTCGACGCCGGAACTATCCAAAGTCGGCGAAGGTCTGGCTGCAAAAGGCCGGCTCACTTACACCGATCGGAACGGAGTCGCGTCATTTAGGGGCGAGGCCCGGATTGAAAGCCTGGAGCTTCTTTGGAACAGTTTCTTTGGTGATTTTGGGCAGCAAAAGCCCTCGATTGTAGTGGACGGCAGCTACCAGAGAGACGCAGATGACCTGAAATTCGAAAAGCTTCGTGTTGCGCTTGACTCCATCGGCCGGCTCGATTTCAAGGGCTGGGTGCACCACCTCTTAGGCGATCCGGTGTTTGATCTAGATGTCCGCGCCGATAATCTTAGCGCCGCGGGGTTTTACAATTTTTTTATTCGCGAGCCGTTCAAGATCAATTACCCGTTCCTCGCGCAAACACAAATTGCCGGGAGAAGCGATTTTGCCGTCCACGCTGAGGGAACGCCCAAAGCTTTCGCGCTGGAGGGAAATCTCCGGCTACAGGACGTCCGGATTCAGGAGCAATCCGGCCGCTGGAATATAGGACCCGTCGCCCTGGACCTCCCTTTTAAGGTTCGGTTTCCTCAGGCGCTAAGTGAAAAAGCCGCTGTCGTGCCGCGGGCGGGAAAGCTCGTGATCAGCGAAGTGAAAACCGCCACCACCGTGCTTCCAAAGATTAGCACAATGCCTTTTCTCTGGAATAATTTCCTTGGTTTTACGCAGCCGATCCGCGTCTCTCTGTTCGGCGGGACTGGCACGATCGAAGGCCTCGCGTGGAGAGACATTATCGGCGCCCCCAGAGATGTGTCGTTCTCCCTCAAGCTGGACAGCCTTCGATTGCTTGAGCTGACCGAAGCGCTCGGGTGGCACCGCTTCGGCGGCACCCTTTCTGGATCTATCCCGGAGGTGCGCTGGGTCGAAGAGTCTCTGCGGACCGACGGTAGAATTATTCTGGACGTGTTCGGAGGGCGAATTACCGTTCAGGCGATGGAAATTGAGAGACCGCTCTCGCGTATCCCCTCGATCAAGATGGATGCCGCCTTGGAAGGGCTTGATCTCGAGCAAGCATCAAAGACATTTGAATTTGGCCAGATCTCGGGAGTTTTGTCCGGCACCATTAACGATCTTGTGCTAACAGAGGGCCAGCCGGGCCAATTCCGGGCGGATATTCACACAGTCGAAAGACAAGGAGTCAGCCAATGGATCAGTGTCGAGGCGTTGAACAAGATCACGGTTATCAGCTCGGGAAACGAGGCCGGGGCGATCTACGGCGGTGTTGCCGGGTTTTTTGACTTCTTCCGCTACAGCAAGCTAGGGTTTAAGGCGACATTGAAAAACGATAAGCTGCTGTTGCGCGGCATCGAAAGCAGGGATGGCAAGGAGTACCTGGTGGTGGGTACTCTTCTCCCGCCGACCGTTAATATCATCAGCCATACGCAGGAAATCGCTTTCAGCGAACTCCTGCGGCGTCTCGAGCGCATTCAAAAAAATGAAGCTTCAAGATGATCTTCCTGGAGGAATTATGAATAGAAGGCTTTTTCTTTCCCTGGCGCTATTTCTGACCGCCTGCGTCACGGTCAACATCTATTTCCCTGCAGCGGCGGTGCAGCGGGCCGCGGACGAGATCGTCGAGGAAACCTGGGGAGAGCCGGGAAAAGGCGGCGCCCAAGAAGCGCCCCAGGGCGGGAGTTCTCTCCTCGAGAACCGTTTTGCATTTGTCGGTTTCTCGCGGGAAGCCTTCGCTCAAGAGGCCGATATTAATGTCTCCAACCCCGCAATCCGTTCCCTGAAAGAGTCGATCAGAAAGCGTAGCGGTTCCATCAAGCCGTATATGGATAAAGGCAACGTGGGCATTACCAGAGATGGTCTTCTGACGGTCCGGGCGACCGAAGGATTGAGCCTGAAGGCACGGGCGGAAGTCCAACAGCTGGTCGAGGCGGAAAACCGGGATCGCGAAACCCTGTACGCCGAAATCGCCAAAGCCAATAATTTTCCCCGGGAAAGAGTCGCGGATATCAAAAGAATCTTTGCCAAGAGCTGGATCGAGCAAGCAAGATTCGGCTGGTGGATTCAAGATTCGCAAGGCAGTTGGACAAAAAAATAGTTGAAGGTATAAGTTAGCTGTTCGTTTGTGTCATTTCACGCCATGCATGTCACGGGTAGCGGTGCTCTTCTTAGAAAACGCGTCCTACTAATCCCAAAAATTTCCAGAATTCTGCCAGTCTGCCTTGGCCTACGCTTTGCGTCCCAGCCCTTAGAGGGTCCGCGAATGACTCCAGAAAATGTTAATAAAAAATTTGATCAACGCTGGTCCTGGCCGAATAAGACTTGGTTTCAGGAACGTCTGGC
>JBOHVR010000098.1:0-6326 GCA_050735755.1 Binatia bacterium | reverse complement strand
GTGCGATCCAGATAACGCATGGGAATATAGACGCGCGGGCTGATCAGGGCGGCGGCGAGCGTTTCACCCGGAATTCTTTTGAGCTTTCCCGTAATCCGAAAAGAGCTGTTGCCGATGCTGATAGAGTCACCCACCTGGATGTCATGCTGCACCAGCAGGCCTTCATCGACGAGCGCATAGGGCCCTTGCTGAAAAGTTTGCGCCGCGGTCAATGGATCGGTTTCGAGAACGCCGTAGTAGGGAAAATTCCCCTCGAGCGCGCGGATCTGCGCCAATTGCGTTGCGCCATTCTTGGGGAAACGAATCATGGAGGAGAAGCCTGTCTGTTGGGATTGCTCGCCGCCGAGCCCGGCAATCAGAGTTTGGGCGTCGCGAGAGAAAGGCTGGCGGCTCTCGATGGAGAGGTCGGCGCCCAAAAGCGCTTTCGACTGCTGCTGAATCGCGATTTCCAGACTCTTACCATACGAAGAAATTCCGACTAACGATGCCACTCCGAGCACAACCGGCAAAGCAGCCATCAGCAGCTTTTTTCTTCCTCTGCGGCCATCGCGCCACGCCATTTTCCAAACCCAAAGGCTACGAGAGAATCGCATCACCGGGTCCTCAGGCTTCCATCGCTCCGCTTGGACCGTGGTTGTTGTCGAAGACGATGGTCCCGCCTTTGAGGCGAATAATTCGTTGCGCGTAGCGCGTGAGCTCCGCGTCGTGAGTTACCAGCACCAACGTGGTGGCTGCGCTGCGGTTGAGATCGAACAGGAGACGGACAATGCTGTCGCTGGTTTCGGAATCCAGATTGGCAGTGGGCTCGTCGGCAAAGAGAATCTTGGGATGGTTCATGAACGCGCGCGCGATGGCGACACGTTGCTGCTCGCCGCCCGAGAGTTGTACGGGATAGTGATGCAAACGATCTCCCAAACCGACCCGCTGGAGAAGCTGAAGCGCTTCGTCACAGGCGCGGGCGTCGCCGCGCAACTCCCCGGGGACCATAACGTTCTCCAAAGCGCTAAGGGTTGGAATGAGCTGGAAAGTTTGAAAAACGAAGCCGACATGGTGGTTGCGAAAGGCCGCGAGTTCGTCTTCGTCTAATTCGTTGAGGTTTACGCCGTTGACAATGATGGATCCGGAGCTGGGTCGCTCCAAGCCCGCGCACAGGCCAATAAGGGTTGTTTTGCCGCTACCTGATGGACCCACGAGGGCGCAGGTGGAACCCGCCGCGAGCGCGAACGAGATATCCTTGAGAACGGCCTGTTTCAAAGCGCCTTTGCCGTAAGTTTTGCTCAGTTTTTCTGCGGCGAGAATGAGAGGTTGGCTCATGAATGGGTGAAGAAGCCAAACGGCAAATTGGAAGGCAGCACGGTTCTTGTGGCTGAGATCTTACCCGTTTAACATAGTGAGTTTATGAAGGAGAAACAACAACTGCGGGCTTGGGCCTCGCTTTCGCTGGCTTTTCTTATGTGCGGCACGGGGATCCTATCTGGGGTCCCGCCGGCGGCGGCAGCCGCGGAGGCGAAAACAGTTGTATTTTTCGGCGACAGCTTGACGGCCGGGTACGGCATCGAAATGGCGCAGGCTTTTCCCGCGCTGGTTCAAGAAAAGATTGCCGCGCGTGGGTGGAATTTCGCCGTGGTGAATGCCGGCAAGAGTGGCGAAACAACGGCGGGAGGGTTGCGGCGGCTTGAGTGGGTGCTCAGGAGCAGAGTTGACGTTCTGATTTTGGAATTAGGGGGAAACGACGGATTGAGGGGCATTCCGGCTGGAGTCACCCAACGCAACTTGCAAGCGATCATAGACCGCACGCGGGAAAAAAATCCCGGGGCGAAAGTGGTTATTGCCGGAATGCAAGTTCCGCCTAACCTGGGAGAGCCGTACGCGACAGAGTTTAGGCGCCTCTTTGTCAATCTGGCTAAGAAGAACCGTTGCCCGCTGATACCGTTCTTGCTCGAGGGCGTGGGCGGAATTCGTGAACTCAACCTGCCGGACGGGATTCATCCTACCGTGGAAGGACATCGCATTATCGCGGAGAACGTATGGAAGGTGCTTCAACCCGTGCTGAGGTCGCTGCTTTGATCTCATTGCCCCTGTTTTGAGCTTCGTTATTGCGCCAAGAAACACTGCGGAACATAACAAGACAAACGGGATTGGTTTGTTGACAGAGCCGGGCCGACCATATTAAATTTGGCCAGCTTCAGTTGGGGGGTCTTCCGAAAGTCAGTTTTATAAGGTTGAAGGCCAGGTTTGTCTCACCTTGCAAACGGTACCTACAGGAATCGGCCAGAGCGTGGTATTAGGACCCCATGTTCTGCTCCTCATGGTGAGTGTGCCAGGGTAGAGACCGTAAAGCTCTTTTTAGGGAGGAGAACATGAACAACAAACTCTACGTTGGCGGCTTGCCTTATTCCGTAACGGCAGGGAAGCTCCAAGAAATTTTCGCTGCCCATGGGACCGTGGAGTCCGCACGCGTGATTAGCGACAAATTCAGCGGCAGGTCGCGCGGATTCGGCTTTGTAGAGATGAGTTCCGCAGCCGAGGCGCAGAAGGCGATGGAAGCCCTTAACGGTTCCCAGGTTGAAGGCCGGACTCTGGTTGTGAATGAGGCTCGCCCCCAAGAAAACCGCCCGGGTGGAAGGGGCGATGAGCGCGCGATGGGCGGAGGCGGCGGCCGACGCTCATTTTGATGACCCAGGTAACTCCCGCGCGCAGCCAGGTTGATCTCTTGGTACTGCGACAAGCACCCAAAAAGCACAGACAGGATTCTATGATGAAACAGATTCAACTTCTTTTCACAGCGGCTCTCTTTATGATTGTGACCGGATGCCAGGCGATCACGGGTGAAACCCTGGGCCAGAACATCGACGACGCCACGCTGACAAGTTATGTCAAAACGAAGCTGGTGGCTGACAAGGCAGCCAACCTGACCCGGGTTGATGTGGACACGACGCGAGGCGTAGTGTACCTTAGCGGGGTGGTGGACTCGGAGGAACAGCGCTCGCGTGCAGAGCAGCTTGCCCGTCAGGTCGGCGGGGTCAGGACCGTTGTTAACAACCTGCAAGTGCAGCGGCGGTGATCTTAGGTTCTATGCAGTAATCCACTCGTGCGCCGCACTCTGAAGACACCACACTCGAGGAGTGAAGACATAATGAAGACTCCCGTCGGACTCGTTAACGGCCATTTCGAATGTCGTTCGCTCGACGCAACCCTCTCTATTTTTACGGATCTTTTAGCCCTTGAAGTTGTTGAGCGGCAGAATCACCTGGCCGTTGTCAAGCATCCCAACACAGACTGGCTTCTCGTCGTCCACGAAGGGGGACCCGATGCGCCGCCGAAACCTCACAACAACCACTACGGATTTCGCGTGGCACATCACACCGAAGTGGAAGCCGCTTTCCAACACATTAACGCCAATAAAGAAAAGTATGGCATTAAGTCCGTGACCCAACCGCATGAAGCGCATTACGCGTATTCCATTTACTTAAAGGAGCCGGGTGGAAACGATCTGGAAATAGAATACTATAATCCTAGGGCGGCTGGTCATGGCCGTCAGATCGCAGCGACGCCGTGGAGAGAACTCCTAACCGAAGATCGCTTTCCAGGAAAGGGCTACATTCCTCAAGCCATGTCGCATGGGACGCTTCAATGCGACGACAAAGACGCGAGCCGGCGCTTCTACGAAGAGGTCCTGGGGTTGCAGATCGCCGGCGGAGGACATCGCTCCGTGTATATCAAGCACCATTCAACGCCGTGGTATATCGTCGTGCTTCCCGATGCGCATCGCCAGTATTTATCTCCGGTCAATCGTTTTACTCTGAAACTTGCCTCGGCAGAGGAAGTGATTCAAAAGTATGATGAGTTCAGGAAATCAGGCAAGGAGGTCGGGGTTACCCATGTTGAGGACCTTCAGGAGCACAACAGCGAAGCTTCCTTCATTTTTAGTGATCTCGATCGAAACTGGTGGGAATTCACTTCCTAAAGCAATTGATCCTGCGCGCCCTTAGATCACGCGGCAGGATCCGTCGCTTCGCTTTCTAAGCCTTCCACACAATTTTTTATCGCGCGCGCATTCGGTAAGCGCCGCCCTGCAATGTGACTTCTGGCGCCGCGGCGGCGGTCCGCCGGCAAACTGCACGCGAACCCCAGACGTTTGGTTGACCTAGGTGCGCCTGCGTGTTATGCGAAAAAAGTAAAAGTACAAACACTTTACATTCCATCTTATTCTTGTATACATTTTTTAACCGTCTGCGAGAGTCTCCATGAGTCTAATTGATGGCAAGGCAGTTGCCAAAGAGGTCCAGAAGGAAGTCAAAGAAGAAGTCGAGGGACTGAAACGCCGATGGGGAATCGTTCCCGGACTCGGCGTCGTTCTCGTCGGCGACGATCCCGCTTCTCACCTCTACGTAAGGAACAAAGAAAAAGCCTGCAAAGAGGTTGGGATTCGCTCGCAGGAGCATTTGCTGCCTGCCGCTGTTTCCGAAAGAGAGTTGTTGGCAATTATTCACGGGTTGAACCGAGACAAAGATATTCACGGTATTTTGATCCAACTTCCGCTGCCGGCCCACATTCGAAGCGAGAAGATTCTTGAATCGGTTTTGCCGCAAAAGGACATCGATGGATTCCATCCCGTCAACCAGGGTCGTTTGCTGTTGGGCGGCGAGGGATTTAGGCCGTGTACCCCTCTGGGAATCATGCGACTTTTGGATGCCGTGGGTTATAACCCCAAGGCCAAAAACGCCGTCGTCGTCGGACGCAGCAATATCGTTGGAAAGCCAGTGGCGCTCATGCTTCTGGCGCGTCACGCGACCGTGACGTTGTGCCATTCGCGCACGGTGAATCTCAAAGAAGAGGTCGGTCGAGCCGATATCCTTGTTGTTGCAGTGGGCAAAGCCGGCCTGGTACGAGGCGACTGGATTAAACCAGGAGCCGTGGTGATCGATGTCGGCGTGAATCGGCAGGCGACGGGAAAACTCGTCGGGGATGTTGACTTCGAAAGCGCCAAGGATCGGGCGTCTTGGATCACACCGGTTCCCGGCGGCGTCGGACCCATGACCATCTGTATGCTCTTGTACAATACTTTGCGCGCGGCAAAGGAATTTTTGCAACGTGATGTTTGAGTCGAATCCGCCTCCCAGAGACGCCCAGCCGCAGGTTCAAAAACTCAAGAAAACTCCTCTCTATTCTCTCCATCGGAAGTTGAGCGCAAAGATGGTCGAGTTTGGGGGCTGGCAGATGCCGGTGCAGTATCGGAGCATCATTGAAGAGCATCTGGCGGTGCGCCGGCGGGCGGGACTCTTTGACGTGAGCCATATGGGTGAGATCGAGATCCGCGGAGCGAATGCCTTAGCGTCGTGCCAGAAAGTTACGGCGAACGACCTGTCTCGAATCCGGCAAGATCAAGCACAGTACAATCTTTTGCTCAACGAAGACGGAGGCATCGTCGATGACGTGATCTTCCATCGGTTGGGAGATCAACATTATCTCGTGTGCGTGAACGCGGCGAACAGCGACAAGGATTGCGCGTGGATGAAAGGCCACGCGAGCGGGAATGTGGAAGTCGTGAATCGGAGTGCGGAATACGCGCAACTGGCGCTCCAGGGGCCGTTGGCCGAGAGCATTCTCCAACGACTGACGCGAGCGACTCTGCCATCGCTGCACCCTTTTCACTTTATTTTTTCGGAGGTCGCCGGAACGCGCTGTCTGGTCGCGCGCACGGGTTACACCGGGGAGGACGGATTCGAACTTTACTGCGCTCCGGACCGGGCGGAAAGCCTGTGGACCAGTCTCATGGAAATCGGGTCGCCCTGCGGCCTTGTCCCCGTGGGATTGGGAGCCCGAGACACGCTGCGTCTCGAACGGGCGCTGCCCCTCTACGGACATGAGTTAGATGAAACGATTTCCCCTCTTGAGGCCGGTTTAAGTTGGGTGGTCAAATTTTCCAAGGGACCTTTTCTCGGACGCGAGTGTCTGCTGCGACAAAAAGAAGAGGGCCTCAAGAAAAAGCTGATTGGATTGGAACTGACCGAGCCGGGGATCGCCAGGAGTCATTGCCCCATCCTTAAGGGCGAGCGTTGCCTTGGTGAAGTGACGAGCGGAACCAAGTCGCCGACGTTGAAAAAATCAATCGCCTTGGGATACGTGGAAAGCGACGAAGCGGCCGCGGACAACGCGGTCGAGATCGAGATTCGGGGGCGCCGAGTGGGCGCTCGAGTCGTGAATCTGCCGTTTTATCATCGCTAATCCATTTCGAAAAAGGGCAGCCAAAAAGCAAAAGGAGGACATGATGGAGTTTCCCGAGGGGTTAAAGTACACGAAAGAACACGAATGGGTATTGGTTG